>NZ_JBHVHV010000011.1:209391-211626 GCF_042800035.1 Sutcliffiella sp. NPDC057660 | reverse complement strand
AAAAGGAAATCTCATCTTGAGGGGGGCTTCATGCTTAGATGCTTTCAGCACTTATCCCGTCCGCACGTAGCTACCCAGCTATGCCTTTGGCAAGACAACTGGTACACCAGCGGTGCGTCCATCCCGGTCCTCTCGTACTAAGGACAGCTCCTCTCAAATTTCCTGCGCCCACGACGGATAGGGACCGAACTGTCTCACGACGTTCTGAACCCAGCTCGCGTACCGCTTTAATGGGCGAACAGCCCAACCCTTGGGACCGACTACAGCCCCAGGATGCGATGAGCCGACATCGAGGTGCCAAACCTCCCCGTCGATGTGGACTCTTGGGGGAGATAAGCCTGTTATCCCCGGGGTAGCTTTTATCCGTTGAGCGATGGCCCTTCCATGCGGAACCACCGGATCACTAAGCCCGACTTTCGTCCCTGCTCGACTTGTAGGTCTCGCAGTCAAGCTCCCTTGTGCCTTTACACTCTGCGAATGATTTCCAACCATTCTGAGGGAACCTTTGGGCGCCTCCGTTACTCTTTAGGAGGCGACCGCCCCAGTCAAACTGCCCACCTGACACTGTCTCCCAGCCCGATAAGGGCTGCGGGTTAGAATTTCAATACAGCCAGGGTAGTATCCCACCGACGCCTCCACCGAAGCTAGCGCTCCGGCTTCTCAGGCTCCTACCTATCCTGTACAAGCTGTACCAAAATTCAATATCAGGCTACAGTAAAGCTCCACGGGGTCTTTCCGTCCTGTCGCGGGTAACCTGCATCTTCACAGGTACTATAATTTCACCGAGTCTCTGGTTGAGACAGTGCCCAGATCGTTACGCCTTTCGTGCGGGTCGGAACTTACCCGACAAGGAATTTCGCTACCTTAGGACCGTTATAGTTACGGCCGCCGTTTACTGGGGCTTCGGTTCAAAGCTTCGCTTGCGCTAACCTCTCCCCTTAACCTTCCAGCACCGGGCAGGCGTCAGCCCCTATACTTCGCCTTACGGCTTCGCAGAGACCTGTGTTTTTGCTAAACAGTCGCCTGGGCCTATTCACTGCGGCTCTCTCGGGCTTTAACACCCTAACAGAGCACCCCTTCTCCCGAAGTTACGGGGTCATTTTGCCGAGTTCCTTAACCAGAGTTCTCTCGCTCACCTTAGGATTCTCTCCTCGCCTACCTGTGTCGGTTTGCGGTACGGGCACCATACTCCTCGCTAGAGGCTTTTCTTGGCAGTGTGAAATCAGGAACTTCGGTACTATATTTCCCTCGCTGTCACAGCTCAGCCTTATAGGAGAAGCGGATTTGCCTACTTCTCAGCCTTGCTGCTTAGACGCACATATCCAACAGTGCGCTTACCCTATCCTTCTGCGTCCCCCCATTGCTCAAACGGAGTGGAGGTGGTACAGGAATATCAACCTGTTATCCATCGCCTACGCCTTTCGGCCTCGGCTTAGGTCCCGACTAACCCTGAGCGGACGAGCCTTCCTCAGGAAACCTTAGGCATTCGGTGGAAGGGATTCTCACCCTTCTTTCGCTACTCATACCGGCATTCTCACTTCTAAGCGCTCCACCAGTCCTTCCGGTCTAGCTTCAACGCCCTTAGAACGCTCTCCTACCACTGTTCGTAAGAACAGTCCGCAGCTTCGGTGATACGTTTAGCCCCGGTACATTTTCGGCGCAGAGTCACTCGACCAGTGAGCTATTACGCACTCTTTAAATGGTGGCTGCTTCTAAGCCAACATCCTGGTTGTCTAAGCAACTCCACATCCTTTTCCACTTAACGTATACTTTGGGACCTTAGCTGGCGGTCTGGGCTGTTTCCCTCTTGACTACGGATCTTATCACTCGCAGTCTGACTCCCATAGATAAGTCTTTGGCATTCGGAGTTTGACTGAATTCGGTAATCCGATGAGGACCCCTAGTCCAATCAGTGCTCTACCTCCAAGACTCTAACATATGAGGCTAGCCCTAAAGCTATTTCGGAGAGAACCAGCTATCTCCAGGTTCGATTGGCATTTCACCCCTACCCACACCTCATCCGCTCACTTTTCAACGTGAGTCGGTTCGGGCCTCCATTCAGTGTTACCTGAACTTCACCCTGGACATGGGTAGATCACCTGGTTTCGGGTCTACGACCACGTACTCATTCGCCCTATTCAGACTCGCTTTCGCTACGGCTCCGTCTCATCGACTTAACCTTGCACGGGATCGTAACTCGCCGGTTCATTCTACAAAAGGCACGCTATCACCCTG
>NZ_JBHVHV010000011.1:0-207500 GCF_042800035.1 Sutcliffiella sp. NPDC057660 | reverse complement strand
GTTGTTACCCGGATATTCGTTTGTTACCCGTGTTCCTTGGCGACGAAATTAAATATACCATCCTACAAACTATATTGCAATACTTTTCTTGATAATTTTCAAAGCAATTTTCCTGTTTATATAGAAGGTATATAATAGGATGAGAATTCTTCATAGTTTTATAAGGTTTCTTCATATTAATGAAAAACAGATTAATGCTAGAAATGCTACTTGAAAAATATATTGTTCTTCCTCTCCGCCTCTTGTATGATAGTAATTGGACAGACAACATAACTTCATATCCACAAGGGGTGCCACTTTTGGCTGAGACTGAACAAAGATGTTCTAACCCTCTGAACCTGTTAGATAATTCTATCGTAGGGATGTGGCAAACTTATTACTTATTTTAATTAAGCAATAAAAGAGCCTAACCTCTCTTTTGTTGCTTTTTTATTTGGAGGAGGAGATTATCATGAAAAAATCGAATACGCTTTTTCTTGTGGAAGTTGCAATGTTCGGTGCTTTAGCTTATTTGCTTGATGTTTTAGCAGGAGTTTTGCCATTAAAAATATGGGCGCAGGGAGGTTCCATCTCTATTGCGATGGTCCCCGTTTTTATTATGGCATTGCGCTGGGGATTAAAAGGTGGATTGCTCACAGGGTTGATACTAGGCTTATTACAGCTCACATTCGGACCAGTCGGGGTTCATATTGTTCAGATATTGTTGGATTATATCGTAGCTTTTGTAGTGCTAGGGTTCGCTGGATTGTTCGCAAAACAGGTAGTAGATGCAGTAAAGGTAGGCAAATTCAAAAAAGCAATCTATTTTGTAACTTTCGGAACCTTCATTGCCTGCTCTCTGAGATTTCTTTCTCATTATCTTGCCGGAATCATTTTCTTTAGAGCTTTTGCTCCAGCAGGTCAACCGATTGAAATTTACTCATTTCTATATAATGGATCATACATGTTGCCTAGCTTTGTAATCTCGACAATCGTTACATTGCTGCTGATCAAGGCGGTTCCAAGAATTTTCTCTTTTAACAAATCCGTTTCTTGAGCTAACCTTCCGGGGTTAGCTTTTTTGTTTTTATTTTTACTAGAATGTAATGAAAGATTTCTACATATATTCTAGTAAACGCTAATGTAGGAGGTTCTGTAATGATTGTAGTTAAAGACGTAGCAATGGTTGTGGCTCTCTTATCTTCTATGGGGTTATTTTTATACGGATACTTCGAGGGGCTCCGGTTGTGTAACCAAAAAGGAAGAGTCAGAGGTGAGGGCGTCATCATCAGCTTTTCGCTTGCGATGGTTTTTGCCTTGATTGCGAATGATCTTGTTTCCTAAAATAAAGAAGCCGACTTATGCGAGTCGGCTTCCATTAGTTAATGACCTGATTCAAACTTCTTCAAGCAAAAAGTAATAGGAATGGTAGTTACGTTCGTTGACAAACCCAAGTTTCCTAGCAATGGCAATGGAATCTTTTCGAAACAGTTCCGTTGTCCAGTTCGGCGTATCTCCTCGTTTCAGACACTCCTCAATAAAAAGATTGGCCATAGCGGAAGCAATTCCTTTGCCACGATGTGCAGTATCATAGGTATTAATTCCAATTTCCTTGATTCCATTATGCTGATAGACCGAGACGCAGGCTCCAATTACTTTGTCTTTGTAATAGGCAGCCACCCCAAGTCCGCTTTCTAGAAACAGATCAGTGGAGTGCCAAAACTTCAATATTTCATCTGTCAGTAAATCATCATGATCCTTTAAGAGAATGTCACGGTCTATGAATGCAACTTTGTATTCTTTAGGTAGGTTGAATTTTTTATTAGAAGAAACATACTCTTCTTTAGAAAAATCAAATGCCACTCTTGTTCCTTGTTTAATAGGAATTCTTTGAAATATATTTTTCATTTCCGCTTCATCTTTTCGGGGATATGTTTCTATATTGATGTCCTCTTCACTAAAGGCCCGCGCCATCGGAAGGAGCTCCGCCTGGAACCATTTTTCAAAATCATGGCCTCCTATTTCCCCAATTAGATAAATCATTTCATGGACGGCATATACAACAAGCAACTTCGCGTTAACATGATTGTCTACATAGGCCATTCCAATTTGCAGGCCCGAAAGTACTCCCCCAATAATTGGGTGCCTGCTCACCTTGTGCTTTTCTAAAAAAGCGGATAACCCATTTGCCTCTTGAACCTTAACAAGCTCCATCATTTTTCACTCTCCAAAAAATTTCCACGCATAGGCTACCTCTTCGTATGTCTGGTCACCGATTTGTATTTGTTCGGTATCTATCTCCTCAGGGTGAAGGGATAAATAGAAGGATCGACTTGGATTGTCAGCCAGCACCCATACAAGCATAGATTTGTTGCCTTTCTCAATTATGAATTCACGCACTTTGCTAAAAAGCGCCTTTCCGATTCCTTTTTTCTGACAGCTTTGAAGGATATAGATGGCAAAAAGTTCTCCGTCCACCTCATATTTCTTCGTCCGTTCAGTTCCCGCACTTGCAAAACCTACGATATCGCCGTCCACTTCTGCTACAAAAAGACAACCTTTCTCATATCCTGCCTCTATTGCTGTCTCCCACATCTTTTTTCTATTTTCATAGGAAAGGGATTCCAAGTAGCTATCATCAATAATTCCTTTATACGTAGTTTTCCAGCTATCCACGTGCACTTTTGCAATGGATGCTTCATCACCTTTCTCCGCCAGCCTTATAATCATTTTCTGCTCTCCCTTCACTCTATCATCTCTAAAGGTTTGGCTTTCTTGTTGTCTCTTAAAAAATAGGCCACACTGAGCATGACCAGCATACCACCAGTGAACTGTGTCCAGGTGATGTATTCCTGCAATACGAAATAGGCAAGAATGGCTGCACCAATCGGTTCAAATAAGATGCTCATGGAAATGACATTGGTACTGATATACTTGATTGCCCAATTGAACAGGGAGTGCCCGAGCAGGGTGGGTAGAATTGCAAGCAACAGAAACCATAACCAATCCATTTCCGAATAGCCTGTCAAAGAATCACCCGTGAGCAATACATAAAAAAATAGCGTAATCGTGCTTACTCCATAAACAATAAAGGTATATGTAATGAGAGATAGTCTTTTCCGGACGTCCTGTCCAAAAAGTAAATAGGCGGTAACCAATGCACATGCAACCAATGCCAGTATATCCCCGAAAAGTGCCATCCCACTGATTCGGAAGTCTCCCCAGCTGATGATGATGCTGCCGATGATCGCAATTGCTCCACTTGTAATGGATTTGGGACTTAGCTTTTCCTTGAAGAAAAAGTATGTCCCAATAAATGCAAACAAAGGCTGTAAGGTAACCAGTACAGTGGAACTGGCTCCACTAGTATAGTTAAGGGATTCAAACCATAATATAAAGTGGAAAGCCAAGAAGATCCCTGCAACGACGGAAAAGATCCAATCTCGTTTCGTTATAACCTTTAATTCCTGCATATACTTATATAGGAATATCGGCAAAATCAGCAGTACGGAGAAAAGCAGACGATAAAAGGCAGTCACGCCTGCTGGAGCCTCTGCAAGCTTTACAAAAATGGCTGATGTTGATACGGTTACGACACCGATTGCCAAGGCCATATACGGATTCATCCACTTATTCATTTTTCAGTCTCCTTGTCCAGATTCCATGATGTAGATATTACTTTCTAATTGTACTGAATATTGCTATAATTTTCTAACCATTTATTTATTATTTTTTACAGCATACATAGATAGAGGAGGAGTTCGATGGAAGACATCTTGGAGTTTTTCATAGAGTATGATTTTATCATAAAACTTAGCTTGGCAGCAGTTGCCGGGGTAATCATCGGATTGGAACGGGAGTTAAAAGGAAAGCCACTAGGATTGAAAACATGTGTCATCGTATCCGTGATGGCGTGCCTTCTGACCATTGTTTCCTACGAATCGGCATTTCTCTATTCCAAAGAGTATTCACGACCGATGGATCCAGGACGTATTCCATCTTATGTTATTAGTGGAATCGGATTTTTAGGTGCAGGTGTAATCATGAGAAGAAGCAACGAGGCCATTTCCGGATTAACGACTGCTGCTCTTGTTTTAGCATCCGCTGGAATCGGAATTACTATCGGAGCAGGCTTTTTCGTCGAGGCCTTAACGGGAGTAATCTTCATTATTTTAGGTGTTAAAGTCATCCCTTCCCTATTTGACGTTATCGGGCCAAAAAAGCTCAAGGAAAAGGAAATAAAGGTCAAAATATATATTGAAAAAGATGTGAATCTAACGACGGTCATGAAGGAGATTCATAGCAAGAACCTCAACATCAAAAGGGTAAAAGTAAAAGAGGAAAGAGACGATATCGTGCTGAATTGCATCATCACAACAAAGAAAAGCATCTATACCACAGATGTCTATTATGAAATCAAAAGCTTGACCGGAGTTTTCCAAGCGGAAGTAGAAAATATCGATTAAAATATTTTTGAGAAACTATTTGCAAAAGAAAGATTTTTTGATAAAATAAATTCAGTCTTAACGGGGCGGTAGTTCAGTGGGAGAATACTTCGCTGGCAGCGAAGGGGTCGTGGGTTCGAATCCCATCCGCTCCATAACAATAATCCTTAAAGCCAATTGGTTTTGAGGATTTTTTTATTACACATTTCCAACCAAAAGATGACAGTTGACGAGAGCAAGACATAGTGGGGCATTTTTACTAACTTTACTTTTCTTGTGTATTTGTCCCTTTCGCCTCCGCATACTTTCACATAAGATAAATCACCTGAACAAAAGGTGGTGGAAGTATGAGCTATGATGGTCATAAAGGCGGATTCTCATTGGTGGTTGTTTTATTTATCCTTTTAGTAATTGTCGGAGCTGCATTTGTAGGTGGCAGTTACAGCGGAGGTTACGGCGGAGGTTGTGGAGGATATTAAACTTTTTCAGTTTGACTATTCTCAGAAATTATTTCACCCTCTTTCCTTAAAGGATTGATCAAACCAGTAAGTCCCCCTGTTTAATTTGCAGGGGGACTTATTTCTATTTATGAAAAAGAAACTTAACAGACTTTTGATTCTCCCACTATTAAGAAAGGTTTATTGCCTATTACTGAATTTCTCCTCTATAAACGCCTGCTCTTCCTTCGCACTCAAAATCCCAGTCGCCCTTCCGATAGAGCCATCCTGGAGTTCCCAGATGGCATTGTGGTCATCATCGACAGCTGTAAAGTTCTTATCCTGCCATTTTAAGAGAATTTCCTCGTACAAACTTCCATGCTTGTAGTCATTCCTATTGTGCTGAACCACTTGCAGCAACCTATCGACACGTTCCTCGGTTAAAGGGAGGACACCCCATTTTTTATCCGCTTCCACCTTTTGATGGCTCATATGGTGAATGGCGTTCTGAACGGCCAATTCCGACATATCAAATGCAAAATCTTCTTCTATTGTTGTGATGGTTTCTTGAAAATTCATCTGTGCCCCTGGTTCCACTTCTTCGGTTAATGGATTTTTCAATTTAATAATCCCACCCGATTCAGGTTCGACCGTTGCAATGTAATACACCAGCATAATAATGATAAGTGGCAAGACAACAATTATCAGCCATTTCATATTGGTTTTTAATATCTTTATTTTGTCCACTCCCCACATTTTCCCTATTTATTCTTCATTATACAGTAAATGGCATAACCATGAAACACTATAGTACAGTTTAGAAAGTGTATGTATTCTTGTCGAACAAGTACTAAAGTTCCATTTTCTAAAACTTCCAACCTTCAAGGATAATACTTTTCTGAACAGGGTATAAATAGACTATCCTAAATATTGGAGGTTATTTTATTGAAAGCTGTAACGTTCCAGGGCATTAAGGAAATGAAAGTCAAAGAGGTTCCGGATGCATCCCTTCAGAAAAAGGATGACATTATTGTAAGGATTACTTCCACAGCCATTTGTGGATCTGATTTGCATATTTACCAGGGAGCATTGCCTACTGAAAAGGACTATGTAGTTGGTCATGAGCCGATGGGTATTGTGGAGGAAGTCGGTCCCGAAGTGACGAAAGTGAAAAAAGGTGATAGAGTGGTCATTCCTTTCAATATTTCCTGCGGAACCTGCTTCTATTGCAAAAATGAATGGGAGAGCCAGTGTGATCATTCCAATCCCAATCCGGAAGTTGATACTGGGGGATACTTCGGTTTCACGGAACGTTATGGAAATCATCCAGGTGGCCAGGCGGAGCTCTTACGTGTTCCCTATGGTAATTTCATGCCATTTGTCATTCCAGAATCAGTGGAACTTGAGGATGAGGCATTGCTCTTTATGTCAGATGTTCTTCCAACGGCTTATTGGAGTGTGGAAAATGCAGGGGTGAATAGTGATGATACGGTTGTTGTGCTTGGATGCGGACCTATCGGCTTAATGGTACAGAAATTCGCATGGATGAAAGGTGCGAAACGCGTGATAGCAGTCGATAATCTTCCATACAGACTTGAACGGGCCAAGAAGATGAATAAAGTGGAAATCTTTAATTTTGATAAATTTAAAGATTTGGGCTCACATATAAAAGAAATAACGAATGGTGGTGCTGACATTGTCATTGATTGCGTAGGTATGGATGGCAAAAAATCGGCACTGGAGGAGATCGGACAAAAGCTTAAGCTGCAGGGTGGTACCCTAAGCGCATTTGAAATTGGAATGAATGCAGTCAGAAAATTCGGGACCATCCAACTGACAGGCGTCTATGGATCTAAATATAACATGTTCCCTCTTGGCAATATCTTTGAACGGAATATCAACCTTAAAATGGGACAGGCACCGGTCATTCATTATATGCCAAAGCTATTTGAGATGATTACCGCTGGGGAATTTGATCCTACAGAAATCGTTTCCCATCGAATGCCTCTTCATCAAGCTGGAGAAGCCTACAAGATCTTTAATGACCATGCAGATGAATGTGTAAAGGTTGTATTGAAGCCTTAATATAGAAGCATAGAAAGAATAAAGCTGCAGTCGAAAAATCGACTGCAGCTTCTTATTTTACAGACTCTAGTAATTTGTTGATCTCCATCGGATTGAATCCTTTTACCGCTTTGTCCCCGACTGCAGTAACTGGAATTCCCATAAATCCGAACTTTTCTACTTCCTGTTGGTAGACCGGATTTGCTAAGATATCCCTTACTTCAAAGGGAATTTCCTCTTGTTTCAGGTATTCCTTTACATATTCACAGTCCTTGCATCCCTTTGCGGAATAGACGATAACTTTCTGGTTCATCTGAAGCCCTCCTTGATGTTTGCTTTGGCTTCATTTTACCATAAAGGGACACATATATATAAGGGAACTGCTCCCTACTTTTCGACCCATTCATCCTTGTCATTTTTCTTATATTTATTCTTCACAGCATCCCATGCAACCTTATGGGCGGTTTCTTCCTTGTCATATTGTTCTGAGGCAGAGTTGAAGGCTTCTTTATAGATTTCCTGTCCGTGCTTCGGTAGATTGTCTTTGACGCCTTTTGGCAGATCTTTCAATGAATCATATGGCATCACGCTTTCCTCCTTTGTATTTACTCTTACATTATCCTTATCCTTTTCTTCAGTTGAATAAACAAACTTCCCACATAAGGAAGGAGAATCCATGATACTCAAGGAATTAATAAAGTAGATCATGTTGAATTTATCAACTAGAGTAGGGGTAGCTTATGAAAAAAATGCTTTTGTTTGCCAGTTTGATGGTCGCTCTTCTGCTAGCAGGCTGCACATCTGAAATCGCCAAGGAAATACCTTCAGATACTGCCGTAGAGGAGCGAATAGATGATCGAGCCCCTGAGAGGGAGAGAGATTTCTTCATCCCAGGGATTGAGGTAACTGATTGGATGCTTCCCAAACAGAATTCGCGTATGCGATCCGGGTCCGTCACCCATGTGATGCTGCATTTCACTAATAATGCCATGCGTAACCCGGAGGATCCCTACAATCTGGATGAAGTGTATGCTTTGTTTGAAGAATATGAAGTGTCGGCCCATTACATGATTGGGAGAGATGGGGAGGTTTATCATCTTGTACCGGAAAGCAGGGTTGCCTTTCATGCGGGAAAAGGAATTGATTTAAATTATCAGCATTACCATAATAGTTTCAATGAATATTCAATTGGAATAGAATTGCTTGCTATCGGGACAAAGGAAGAGATGTTTCCTATCGTCCCTGAGGAAATCTATGAGAGGATAGACCCTACAGATATCGGGTACACCGAGGCACAGTATACCGCATTGAACGAGCTGTTGGTGGATCTTTTAAATCGTCATCCCTCTATTAAAAATGACCGGGAACATATCGTCGGTCACCACGAATATGCCCCCGTTCGTAAAATGGATCCAGGTTCCTTGTTTGATTGGTCAAAAATCGGGTTTTAGTAGCATACAAGTATTTCTCTTGAAAAATACCCTTTCTTTGTGACACAGCGGTCTTTGATTTCAAAGCCCGCTTTTTCTATCATATCATCGATTGTTTCGATGGTAACAACGACCAGTTTATCCGTTATTCTTCGAGCGTGTCTTAAGATGTCTGCCTGATCTTCTGGTGTCGCATGTGTATAGAGGTTGTATGGCATGTCTATGATTGCGACATCATATTTTTCCGTAACATCCGCTATTGGTCCCAATGTCACATTTCCTTTTAAGTTGAAATGAGCAATGTTTTCCCTAGAGCCCTCCGTAACCAAAGGGTTAATATCCCTTCCCTCTATATGAATCCCCATGGACAATGCTTCAACCAGTACGGTACCGATTCCACAACATGGATCAATCGCTCTTACTCCATCTGGATGTGGAACGGCTAAATTGGAAACCGCGCGGGCGACCCGAGTGCTTAATGCAGTGGAATATTCGCGTGGCTTCTTTGTGTGCTTCAACCATACCGCTTCATTTTTACGATAATTGCCAAAGTACCATCTACCACCATATGCCACAATACCAAAGATATGCGCGGGATTATGGACATCCGCCTCTCCATGGATGCGTGCCCCAAGGTCCCGTTCCATTAATCTTCTCTCGTTGTATTCAATTTGAGCTTCTTTTTCAAGGTCATTAATCTTGATGAAGATGATTTTGAACGTCTTATCCAACATATCTATTTCTTCGACCTGCTCTAGAATATCCGAAAGTTCATCCCCAGAATATAGAACTTCGATACGTTCCCTTATAAAAGGGCTTCTGCTTGGATCTATGTTAATGGTGCTTTTTATTATGTTATAGGGTGATTCCATGCCAAAAAAAGAGCGCATCTCCAAGTGGCTCAAGGATCGCTCTTCAGGGCTGCTTGCATATGTATAAATAAATTCCTGGGTGTCCAATTTCTTTTCCAACTACTACTCATCCTCTATCTTGTTAATGCTTGCCTTTAAAGCTTATCGGTAAATCTTTTAAAAAGCAATGAAAGCCGATTAATCAAAATTTGGCAAGCCTTAGATATGATTAACTTTGCAGGGTAGGTCAAGAAAAAGGACAGGAAACAGTACACTGCCCAATTTATTTGACGAGGTTATGCTTGAATGCGTAAATGACTGCCTGGGTCCGGTCCTGGACCTGCAGCTTCGCCAATATATTGCTTACATGCACTTTAGCTGTTTTCAATGCAATAAACAGCTCATCCGCAATTTCCTGATTCGTCTTCCCTTGTGTCATAAGGAGCAGAATCTCCATTTCACGATTTGTAAGTTCTTCATGCAAGTAGTGTTCATTTTTTTGACGCATCTTTTTCATCATTTTCCCTGCCACTTCAGGTTCCAGGATGGATTGACCTTTAAAAGTGGAGCGTACTGCATTTGCAATATCACTTGCCTTGGAAGTTTTCAGCATGTAACTCGTTGCTCCTGCTTCAAGTGCCGGATACACTTTTTCATCATCCAAGAAGCTTGTGACAATTATTATTTTTGCGTCCGGCCATTGATCGATAATCCTTTTGGTTGCTTCAATGCCATCCATTTCCTTCATAACAAGATCCATCAAGATAATATCCGGTTTATGCAGAAGCGCCAATTCCACTGCCAATTTTCCATCATCCGCTTCTGCAATCACTTCTATATCAGGCTGTGCGGATAAATAGGCAGTGACACCAATTCTCACCATTTCATGATCATCTACAAATAAGACTCTAATCATTTCCCTCACCCTTTAAATCCAACTTAGGAACCTTTACTTCCAATCTTGTACCCTGATTTTCTACACTCACTATTTTTAACGTGCCGCCTATCTCCACGGCCCGCTCGTACATGTTTTGCAATCCATACGCGCCAGCCCGTTCCTTTTCCACATCAAAGCCTTTCCCATCATCTACAACTCTCAGGATGATAAAATCATCTCGGCTGATCAAGAGCACATCAACGGATGACGCCTTGGCATGCCGAAGCGTATTGGAGAGGCTTTCTTGAAGTATTCGGAACAAATGGTCCTCCACTCCCTTGTCAATGGAAAAGGGTTCAATCTTCCATGCAATGCTCATCGGAACCTTTTGCATCAATTCTACCAATAGCTCCTCTGCACCTTCCTGGAGCGTTTTCCCTTTCAAAGCAACAGGCCTCAAGTGCAGAAGTAGCGCACGCATTTCCAATTGGGATTGATGAATCATTTCTTCGACCAGCCTGAGCTGCTTTGTTTCCCTGTCTTCGAGTGACTCTTTCGGCTCCGTTAAGGCCGACATGAGCATCGATGCAGCGAACAGCTGCTGGCTTACGGAATCATGCAATTCCCTGGCTAATCTGTTACGCTCCTGCGATACGATTTCCTGGATTCTGCTTTCAAGGTCCACCGCTTTTTCATTCGCAAGCTTTTGCGAAAGCTTTGTTTGTTCCTTCATCTGTCTTTGAATTTTTTTCAGTTCGCTTTCTATTTCCCCTATTTCATGAACCGGGTTCTTTTCCACCCATTCGATATTTCTCCCTTGCTCCATTTGAATTAGGTGAGCGTGAATCCCCACTATTTGCTTTCTCCAATACATTCCTGAAAATAGACCAATGATCAAGCCGATGAAGACGGATATACATAAAGCAAATAGAACAAATGGCAGGTCAAACACTTTTACTTTCCACAAAGAGGACCACTCCATTAAGGGAAAAGACAGGAAGTACACGATACCAAATGCAAGAAAACTGATGATGGCTGTGGTGACCCCCAACAGAAAGTGCCTTTGCAATATACTCATACTCTTTTCACCTCGAGGCTTCCCACCAAGCAAGAGGTGATTATTTTTATCTTTTGGGTGGAATCCTCATACCCCGAAGTTTGGTAATGTATCGTCTGATTCCATGTTTTTGATTCTTCTTCTTCTAAAATGATCGTCGAGCCGACCATCACTGAATGCTTGACACTGATATCCACTTCATATGGAACAAGGATTTGGATATTCCCTACAACGTTCCGGATGGAAATGATTGCTTCCCCTTTCGGAAGAACGGTATAGCTCAGATCGATGATGGTATCCCCAATACCGGTCTGTATATTGACATCATCCCATGTGTAGGAGTGTTCCGGTGTTTTTTGTCGGCCTAAGAATTTATTCTGGAACCACTTCTGTTCCCGCTTCACCACTTGTCCGACCTTGGCTGGCGCTATTTCAGGCCTGAAATAAGTCGGATTTTGTTTAGATTGCGTAAACAAAATAAAGAAGTAAATAATCGAAGCCAATAACAGAAACCGGAATGTGAAAGATCCGATTATCGTAAAGAAAATAGTTAGCGCACCGATTGCAAATAAGACTTTACCGAGAAACCAACTCCATTTTTTTCGACCGAAGTATAGACATATGCCAGAAATAAGAAGGGAAAAAATGAGCCCGGTATCAAAAAATGAGATTTCCAGGATAAAAATAAAAAATCCGATGATGAGAATATAGCTTAACAGGTCTGTTTTCTTCATATTTAACATTGTTTCCCCTCCTTTTAAGGCATATTACATGCTGCTGCTGCAATGGATAAAAAAGGCGTACCATGCCGCCTTTTTTTAGAATATCAGTTATCAGGATGAAAGAGAATGTGTTTTCTCATCATTTGGCAATTCTTTTTCAATCTGTGCGATTCGTGCATCGATTGTATGACGGTGGTAGGAAGAATTCACCTGATGCTCCAGACGCTCCAGGTAGCTCTCCATTTCAGTGAATCTAGAAGAGGATGGCACTCCGTTATTGGATTCCAGGACTTGATTCATACGATGATTGGCTCTGGCCACATTTTCTCTGCCCATCAATTCCATCCGCTTAATGTACATATCCTTTAGCTTGTGTTTCATACCTTCATATTTTTGCTCCAGGGAAGTTAGATCTTCCGTAACTTTTTCTAAGGAAATCTTCAGCTGCTTTGCGCGTACCTCATATTGCTGATACTCTCTTTCAGCAAATTCATAGAGCTCCGACTCGTCAGCTTTAGAAGCTATTTCAGCTTGATGCTTTCTTTTTCCCGCAAGTTGGTTAGCTTGATGATATTCTCTGACAAACTCATCTTTCAGGATGTTTTGACGCTCCACTAAAAGTCGTACCTTATCCACTTCTTTCTCACAATCCCTTAAGTACTGATTAAGCATGGATATTGGATTCTTTTGCTCTTTTTTATCAAGAACTTCATGGAAATCTGCTGCGATAGTATTCTTAATTCTCGTAAATAAACTCATTTTCAGACACTCCTTTAATTATTTGTTGTTTAGTGCATTCCATTCTTTTTCAAAGTTTGTAAATGGGTCATCGCTTTCTTTCGCTTCGATGATCGTGTCTTTCGGCTTGTTCCAGTTTTTATAAACAACATATAAAATGTACGCTGCTACAAGTCCTAGAACGGCCGGGACATTTGCGATCGAGAATCCAATGGCGATGAAACCGATGATTCCCCACAGTACCTTGTTGGCGGTGGAATCGGTTTTCATAAACTCCTTCACCGCATAATAGGAAACAACCAAGCTTAAGGCCAACCCGAGTAACGGTCCGATATTCGCCAGTAATATGAAGAACGCGATTACCCCTACTAATAACAATCCAAATTTTTTCATCTGTGTTTCCTCCTTTCATGTCTCTATCTTATCTGCTTTCAAGGATTGCTATAACGAGCCTGAGCTATATTTTGAGATAAGACTTGAGGCTTATCGGGGCTACGACCGTTGAAAAGATATGCGTTTTGAAAAGATATGCGTTTTGATAGGAAGTTAGCTTACATAGTCTTTTTGGCACTTGAACTTTTCAATGGAAATTGGTAGAATTTTCAGAAAGTAACTTGTCTCACTTTTTTTAAATAATGATTAGGAGGCGTTGTAATGGAAAAGCTGGTTCATTTAATTCCGTACAAAGTTGACAATCAATTGTTTGAGGCGCAGCAAATTCCCGAAGGAGTGGACATGATACAAGCTCCCTCTCTCTGGAATAGAGGCTTTAAAGGAAAAGGTACTGTCATAGCAGTCATTGATACCGGATGCGATACCTCCCATCCGGATTTGGAAGGGAGAATCATTGCAGGTCGGAATTTTACCGATGATGATAATGGCGACCCCGAAAAGATTACCGACTATAACGGACATGGCACACATGTTGCCGGTACCATCGCTGCCATTAATGCCGAATCCGGTGTGATCGGCGTTTCTCCAGAAGCCAAACTGCTGATTTTAAAAGCACTTGCTGGAGAAGAAGGCTCTGGCTCCTATGAATGGGTGACAAGCGCAATTGAATATGCAATTACACAGAAAGTGGATATCATCACCATGTCACTTGGTGGCCCGATAGACGTTCCTGAGCTTCATGATGCAATCAAGACCGCAGTGGAAAATCAAATCCTGGTTGTGTGTGCCGCAGGGAATGAGGGGGATGGAAAGCATTCTACCGAGGAATTCTCTTATCCGGCAGGCTATAACGAAGTAATTTCGGTTGGGGCAGTGAGTCTTCAACGTAAATCGTCCTATTTCACCAATTCCAATAATGAAGTGGACGTTGTAGCACCAGGAGAAAAGATAATCTCCACGATTCCCGGAGGCAGATACGCTGTTTTCAGTGGTACATCCATGTCCGCACCACACGTTGCTGGGGCACTCTCCCTGGTCAAACATTTGTCAGAAAGCGAGTTTGAGCGAAAGCTTACCGAGCCGGAATTGTATGCACAGCTTGTGAAGCGTACCATTCCATTAGGATACCCTAAGAGTCTCGAAGGGAAATGGGCTGATTTATCTAACTGCCCCTGAATTGCTGGCTGAGTATTTGAAGCAAATAAATATTGAAGAATCGATCGGTGTATAGACTAAGAAAAGGTCAAAACGGAAATCCCAAAGGAGATTAACACTCCTTTGGGATTTTGTTCTTTGATTCTTTTTCATCAACGGTTTGTTCTTTAGTGATTTCCAATGCAAGAATGACCGCCCCGATTGCTTGAATCCAGCTCCCCGTAGTAATCACCGCATCAGTGTTTTCACTTTCCCCTGTCCTTATTTCTTCTGCACCACCGATTGCCTGAAGGGAATTCCCTATAACCTGAAGTATGTTCCCGATGATGGCCATTGCATCAGCATCAGTCGCCTCCCATTCTTCTCCTAGTGCCGTCGCTGCACCGAGAGCCTGAAACAGATTCCCAGTGATAAATAATTTTCCCCTGATGATTTTTTCTTCAGGCAAGACCAGGCCTGAAATAACCGTGATATTCCCGACGGCTTGAATTCCATTGCCAATCCTTCCATATGAGAAACCTTCCTGCCCATCGGCTTCCAATGCATTTCCTGTAGCTTGAAGCACATTCCCAACAATGTCTAAGCCATCACTCTCCTCTTCCCCCCTTACAAGGAATCTTGTACTGCTTATAGCGGAAAGGACTGTTCCAATAGCCTGTATCCATGAACCAGCAAGTATTTTCTTTTCATCATTCATGATTTATCCGCCATTCTCTTCAAATTAAAGCTTACTTTATTACCATATAAGGTCTCATCATTTCATAATCCTCGTGTTCTAGCATATGGCAATGCCATACATATAGTCCTGTAAAAGGGCCAAATTTCATGATGATTTTGGTAACTTCCCCCGGATTAGCCCTGACTGTATCTTTCCTGCCGCATTCCTGCGGTTCTGGCGGAAAGGGGTCTCCCCTATACTCAATCACCCGCTCCCGATTAAACCGCTCCACATCATATTCCCTGCGGCCCAGGATTTGAAAGTCCACCAGATGGATATGAATGGGATGGGTATCCTCGGTGGTATTGACCAAATACCAGATTTCTGTGCTCCCTAGAACTGGTTTTTCAGATATGGGGGCATCCCAGTCCTTGTTGTCCAAAAGCATCATTTCACGACCAAATCGGTCCATGGTATGATCCAATGTCAAAAAACGTTTTTTTGTCGCATCATGTGTCCGTAGTCTTGAGAGGTTTTCCATGTAAGCTGGAATGACGGAGGTGTCTATATGTCGAAGTGGCAGTTCTACGAAGAATTTCATTACTTCTACAATTTCATTTCCCTTGTCCCCCTTAGGGAATGGAGCAGGTGCATCATTGGTCATGATGATACTTTCTCCTTCGAGATTAGTAAAATCAATGATTAAATCTGCTCTTTCTGCTGGTGCAAGTGTGATGGATCTGATGCCTATCGGTCGATCCATCAGACCTCTATCCGTTCCGATCTGATACATGAGCTGTCCTGAGTCCAGTTTTATTCGATAAAAGCGGCTGTTGGAAGCATTGACTACTCGGAAACGATATTTGCGAGGTTCTACTACCAAGTAAGGCCATACTTTCCCATTGACCAGAATCGTATTGCCAAAAAACTCCGGTACTACAGATGTTTTCAATCCTGATACCGGTTCATCCGGTTGTGTCGGATAGTAGAGAGAACCATCCGGTCGAAAGGATCTATCCTGGATGATAAGAGGGAAATCATAGGCGGATGAGGGAAGTTTCAGGGAACGCTCGAAATCACTTCGTACTATATACATCCCAGCGAGTCCTGCATATATATTGAGGCGGGTAATACCAAGTGCGTGATCATGGTACCAGAGCGTACAGGAATTCATGTAATTATCGTACCGGTAGATTTTTTGTGTAAATGTGGGGCCAACCTGTTCAAAATTTGCACTGAACCATGAGTCGGGGTACCCGTCACTATCAGGTTCCACAACTGCACCATGTACATGAACGACTGTTCGGACTTCCGGAACATCTTTATGGGCACCATGAACCGTAAAGTCCACTGGCAGCAAATGCCTTTTTGGCAGAGCATTCATCCATTTGATGAATACCTTCTCCCCACAGTCGACTTCTATGGTCGGTCCAGGGAATATTCCTTCATATCCCCACACCGTTGTCGAGGGGAGATCGCGGTGAAGGGATTGCTTTGTTTCCTTCATTGTTACCTCGTAATAGGTGTAAGTGTTGTCTTTTTTTACTGGTTCTAATTTTGGAGGAATAGGGAGTGCATCTACAAATTTTGTAAGTGAGGATACAATTGTGGTTTCAGACATTTTTGATTCCCCCTTATATAGGCTCTCCCCAAAGAATATTCGGCTGTCTTGCATATTAACCCTATTTTTACAGTTCCCGTCTCCTCATTAATCCTCCTACTTGCTTTTAACCCACTGGATCGATCCCATGTCATCATGGGGATGCATGTAATGGTCGTATTTTTTATATTCCTGCTCCAAGTCTGATAAGGACAGTTCATACAGGTGCTGATCCTCCTTTTTGAATACACGGAAATAGAGGAGCTTACTGATTAATTCCGACCGCCGATTTTCAACCGCATTTTTCAAAATTTCTCCCATTTTCATCACTCCTTAAAATTTTGGTTACGTTTAGCACCGCTGTTGATTTCCGCACTAGGCTGCGCTTTCCGCGGGGCTTGCGAGAGCCTCCTCGGCTTCGCCTGTGGGGTCTCCCCTAAACGCTACCTCCCGCAGGAGTCTTCGCCTATTGCTCCAATCAACAGCTAGTCAACTATAGAAAATACAAAAAACCTCTTCCAGTCTGAGACAAGAAGAGGTTGGTTTTTTTAAGAAATAAGACCTCAACTTATCTGCCAAGCATCACTGCTTGCTGGAATTAGCACAGTATTCTTTTTATAGAATCTGTTGCTGAAGCTTCATAGGGCCATTCCCTCCACTTCTCTGGATAAGTTACGCTATTAAGTTATGACTGGAAAGAGTAATTTGTTATGATAATCATAAACCCGACGATTCCGATTTGTCAACTGTGGATTGAAGAGTTATTGTCGTGCCTCATGGACCTTCAGCATTTTTCCTTTTATCGTGGTGTGCTTCATCGCTTTCAGTACAATCGGACCCTTTCCATTCAAAATATCAACATAGGAGACATTTTCCTGAATGGTGATGATGCCTATATCCCCTGCAGCCACTCCTGGTATTTTGGATAGGGTGCCGACGAAGTCGACCGCTCTTATTTTCTTTTTCTTTCCACCATTGAAATAGAGCTTCATAATATCCTTGTTCAATTTCGCACTCTTTGCTTCTTTAATAGTTGGACGTGTATTTATTTTTATTTCAAATTCAGATGTTGCCCGAAAAACCATTTCTTTAGTTGGAGCTTCTCTTTTCGCTATCTTAAATCCAATATACGATTCGATTTCTGCGAGGAATTTTTCTTCATATGGAGTAACGAATGTAATGGCTTTTCCCGAATTTCCTGCACGAGCCGTCCTGCCTGTTCGATGGACATAGCTCTCTTTCTCCATCGGCAGGTCGTAATTGATCACAAGAGAAACATTTGCGATATCAATCCCTCTTGCCGCAACGTCCGTCGCCACCAGATAGCGGAATTTTCCTAGTTTGAACTCATTCATAACAGCGAAACGATCCTCTTGCACCAGACCGCCATGCAGCTTGTCGCAAGGATAGCCCGCGCGTTCTAGTTGACGATATACATCATCCACCTGGATCTGAGTTCTACAAAAAACGATACAGCTATCCGGGTTCTCCAGTGTTGTAACAGCCTTCAACAGTGAAAACTTTTCATTCTCTTGAACTTCAATAACTGCATGCTCAATTTTATCTGTTGTGATTCCTGTACCTTTTATTTCAATATGAGTTGGCGTTTTCATATATTTATGAGAAAGCTGCTCGACATCCTCTGGTAATGTCGCGGAGAATAGCATCGTCACCCTATCGATGGGCAACTTTTGGATAATGGCTTCCACCTGATCAATAAAACCCATATTTAACATTTCATCTGCTTCATCTATAACAAGATACTTTAAACGCTCCACGTCAAACGTCCCTTTTTCCATATGATCGAGCACCCTGCCAGGTGTCCCCACGACCACATGAGACTTTTGCTTCAACTCCAGCTTCTGCCTATCAAATGGCTGCTTGCCATAGATCGCGGTGGCTTTAACCCGCTTGAACCTACCGATATTCGTTATATCCTCTTTGACCTGGGCCGCAAGCTCGCGGGTTGGAGTCAGAACGAGTGCCTGGGGTTTATTCTCCTCCCACTCTACTAGTTCACAAAGCGGTATGCCAAATGCTGCTGTTTTGCCGCTGCCTGTCTGTGATTTCACGACGAGATCCTTCTTTTCCATTGCATTCGGAAGAACTTTTGCTTGGACTTCCGTAGGAACTGTATATTTTAATTTTTCAAGAGCGCTAACTATCTCTTCACTTAATTGGAAGTCTCTAAAACTATTTTTCATGCTGTACCCTCATTTTTTCTTCTATTTACACCTGATTCATTATACTTCATTATCGTTTGTAAAAAAAATAGACCCATTTGAGTCTATTCACTTCAGGTTAATCTTCCTGTAAGAAGGAGACCTTTAATTCAACTACCTCGGATCTGCTGCCAATTCGTATCGGCGGTCCCCAAAAACCGAACCCCGAGGAAACGATAGCATGTAAGCTGTTTTTCTTCAGGTAGCCCCAATCCAGTTCGAACATCCTTTTGGTAATGAGGTGATTGGGCATCATTTGCCCTCTGTGGGTATGACCAGATAAAATTATATCAATACCACTTTCTTCTGCTTCCTTTAGCTGGGTCGGCTGATGATCCATGGCGATGATGGGAAGATTATGGTCCAGGTTCTCTACCAATTCCTTGATAGACCGTCTTCTTGAATCCGTCTTATCTTTCCTGCCCACTAAATAAAAGCTGTCCTCGACTTTAATTACTTCATCCATGAGAATGCGGATATCAAGCTTATTCATTTCCTCTAAAAAAGCCGGAATCTCTCTTCCGTAATACTCGTGGTTGCCCAGTACACCGTACATCCCCATTGGAGCATGCATGTTCTTCAGGATTTCCCCCATTTGCTTCCGTACAAATTGCTTTGGATCGTCATCGATTATATCCCCAGGAAGCAGGATTAAATCCGGATTCATACTTTTCACGATTTTTACAAGACGACTCACATGAGCCCTTCCGGATAGCTTTCCGAAATGCATATCAGATGCTACAGCGATTTTCAGTTCTTTATGGTTTATCACATTTTTGGGTATGGAGATCTCGTAGCTTCGAATTACCGGACTGTATGCGTTGAACGTCCCTAGTGCCATGAGCAGCATAAAGATGATCAAAGTAACATTTCCGGTCCAGATGATTGCAGCTTCTTCTGATAATGGACTCCACTTCAGCAGAAATACAGTTAAATTGGCTACAGGGAACAGAAGTAGACCGTATTGCACCACCGCAAACCAATAGGAGCCGAGGATGGAGAGGAAACTAAGGACCTTCATCAGCCTTCCGAGTATATAGGAATACGCGACTATTGCTACAATGAGGCTATATAGGATGGGGTGTTCCCAATTCAAGGCGGTGCTTGCCCAGATCCACACATTCCAGCCAAGATAGTAAACGAATATATTGTACAACGAAAAAAATGCAAGAATTGATAGAACAGGACGAAGCTTCAACACGACAACCCCTTTGATGATTATATCTGCATTCATTATAAGACATTGCAACGGAAACTTATAACAAACAGCATCAAAAAACTGACCCCTGAGATAAGGGGTCAGTTTACTAGAGTGGATTTTTTCAGATAAGAGTCCAAAATTATATTTCCAAACGGGATAAATGCTGCAATTACTGCACCCGCTATCCATTTAAAGGACCATCTGACTTTATACGTTACATAGGCAATGACGAAAAGATAGGTGATGAAAAGGAAACCATGGATTGCCCCGACTACACTTACCACCTCCGGAATATCCAGGCCATATTTTATTGGCATGGCAATAAACATCAGGAGTAGAAGCGAGCCCCCTTCAATAAATCCCATTACTCGAAATCGATCAATTGGCGTCTTTTTCATAGAATATAAACCACCTTAATATTTGCTAGTTGTTTTCTGTATTATAATGGATTTCCGGGCCGCATAGCGGATAGAAAGTTGACAATCCTGTGAAGTGGAAATCTGTGAAAGAGCACCTTTTATCTACTTTTCGATTTCCTGCAATAGATCAGGTAGCCCAACTGGATCAATAGTGTCAGAACAAGTGCAGATGGAAAGATGACAATGAAGGATGCTACTGCAGCCAGATCTCCCCAGGTCGGGTCTGATAGGTGGATATAAATAGAATAGAGAACAGACAGAAAGAAACTGATGAGTACGCCATAAAACATGATTTTATACTTTTTCATGCTAGCTCCCCCTTGTGCACCAAATATTTCAATGCTCAAAACACCACTTTTGGTAAGTACATTATTTAGTTAGGCTAAATAACCCTAAAGCAAAAAAACAGTGCCATTTTTAACACCGCACTGTTTCTTACTATTCTTTATTCGCAACTTCCTTTAGTGTCTGTATACCTGCTTCCAAATAGTCCATGAATTTCTTTTCCACCTCTGACTCCAATATTCCGGGCATGCATTCCTGGATTTTCTTGAAGTTATAGATGATCAATTCCGTCTTTAACCCTCTGCTGACCAAAACACTGTTCAGCCATGTAGCGTATTCAGTAAAGGTGTTGGTATCATTCAGTTTATAAGCGGTATTCAAATATAGGAAATGATAGAAGTTGTCTTCAATTGTTCTTTCTTTCCCCTTTTCACCAAACTTTTCTTTCAGAGAGGGGAAGTCCTTGTACATCGTTGCGACTACTTTCTCAACTATGGGCGTTACATCTATCTCTCCAATATCGGCTTTTATTTTTTGTACGGTAGGAGATAATATCAGTTTGGTCATGTTGCCACAACCTTATATCTGGTGATAGTCGGTATAATTGCTGCCAACTCCTGGTCCGGATACTTCTTTTCCAACTCATGAATACGTTTATAATCCTCGCCCTGCACCCAAGTAAGAAACGCTTCTTTGGAATCCCATTCCATAAATACCGTCAATTCTCCGGTTTTCTTTTCATTTTGCAACAAAAGAAAACGGTGGAATCCTTCCGCTTTCTCCACCAGTCCTGACCGGTTATGGTAAATGGCAATCACTTCATCTGCTTTTTCTGGTGGTACTTTAAATGTCGAGTGAACGATATACATGAAAATCCTCCTTCTTGATGATTGAATCATTAAAAATGAAAATAAATTTGGGTATGAAAAAATGATGCTTCTATTTCATGTATAACGGTTTTTATGTATAGGTTATAGGTAGTTCAATATTTCTTCTCTTTATTTCTTCTATAATCAACTTTAAGAAATCTTCATTAAGATTGTTTGTTTTTGCTGCTTCATATACTTCCATCAGTGATTCATTACTTAGTAAATCCATTAGATTCCCTCCCAAGCGTTAGGATTTTCTAAATAGCTGATCTAAGGTATCTTATTATGTTATATAGAGACTGCCAACCATTCGATAGATAGTAGTTTATAGTAACCGAATATTTTAAATAAGATAGCTTTTCATCTTTTTAAAAATCCTAATAATGCGGAATGGAATTAATTGGAAAATAGATTCATCCTTATCCACCTAACTTCTATACGTAAATCTTATCGGAAACGTTTCGCATTTGTCCAATAAATTACCAGCTTTTGAGTGTAAAAACTTAGCCTTTCAGCCCTGTTCCTAAGCATTTCAACCCTTTTGGACCTACATTATAGGTACAAGTCCCGGGTTTACCGCAAGAAAGCTCAGATTACGAGATATTCAACTTAATTGTTCGTAATCTGAGCCAGCATTTCCTGAACTTCACTGATTTTGAGCTTAGAAATATGTGCATATTTTTCATGGTTGATAAAATATGCAAAATAGGTTTCGTTTTTAGGTGTAATATGTGATAGCATACGCAAATTCACGATATATGAGCGATGGGTTCGGTAGAAATTACTGTCTAGCTGCTTATAGATATCGCTGATATTTTCATAGGTTTCGACTGTTTGATTGACGGTATAGATAATGCACTTTTTCCCTGATTTTTCAATAAAAATAATATCATTGAACGCAATATAATAAAAAGAACTATTTGAACGTACCGCAAGTCTTTTGTTACCCGGAGGATCCGCAGCTTCCCGATCGTTCAAAATGATTGCTTTTGCTCTCTCCAAAGCTTTGTACACTCTGGTTTTTTCTACCGGTTTTACGATATAATCCACTGCTGAGATTGCAAAAGCTTCGACAGCAAATTCGTTGTATCCTGTAGCAAATATGAACTTTAGATCTGGCGCAAATTCAAGGCATTCCTTTATTGCTTCTAGCCCATTTTTATTTGGCATGTTAATATCCGCAATAACTAGCTCCGGATTGTTTTTCATAACACTATCGATCAGTTGTTCTCCATTTTTACAAATATCGATTATTTTAAAGTCCTTTAACTGACTAATAAAATATTTAAGTATTTCAAGAGAATCCTGATTGTCATCAACAATAATGAGATTTATTGGCTTCAATCGAAGAAAACCCCTTTCTTTCCGTAAAATTAAATAGGGATCTTCACCCAAAATGTACTTCCTTCATGTTCTCTGCTGCAAACCCCAACTGTACCTTTCATCTCCAATACATTCTGTTTCACCAGGGTCAAACCGATACCAGTTCCCTCAATATTAAAGTCTGCATGGAATATCCGGTAAAAAGGTTCAAAAATCTTTTCTTGCAGCTCCTTTGGAATTCCTATTCCGGTATCTTTCACAAAAAGAGCCAGATAATGGCCAGTCACTCTCCAATAAAGGGAAACAGAACCTTCCACTTTATTATATTTAATAGCATTTGCCAGCAGATTAACAACGACCTGTTGAAACCGTATCGGATCAACCAATATCGTCACATCCTCCAGGTTTTCTTCCACAAGGATCATGATTTTTTTGTCCAATGCATTATTTTTCACTAGTTGCATGCAATCATGAATCGCATCTTTGACATTGACAGTCTTGTTATTGTCATCTGCCATATCAGGCTTGGAATCAATCCTTACCAATTCGAGAATGTTATTAATCAATTGAAGCAGATGTTTACTCGAATACAGAATTTTCCCTAACCGATATTCCTGCTTGGCGGTGAGAGGATCTTTTTTATCATCATACAGTATTTGTGCAAAGCCTATGATGGAATTCAAAGGTGTACGCAACTCATGACTGATCATCGCCATAAAGTTCGTTTTCGTTCTATTTGATTTTTCCGCTACATTTTTTTCATTTATAAGCGATTGCTCGATACTTTTTTGCAGAGTAATATCATGAAAGATAATCAAATGATGACCTTGATAAATATCTTTGGAAGCGGTAAAACTGATGATTCTCTCCGTGTTGTCCGGTCGATTAATCATATACTCATCAGAATGAGTTTTTCCTAATGACAATAGATTACTCCAGTGTTCTTCTAAAGGAGTCTGGTTTGAATCACTCACAAATTTTTCCACTTTGAGGGACCTGCACTCTTCTTCTGTTATTCCAAGAATTGAGCAAGCTGCAGGATTGGTGTCTTCAATATTCCCTTCATTATCCAGAATAATAATTCCTACCTGCGCCCCTTCGAAAATATCGCGCAGCTTCTGTTCATTCTGCATGAGATGAATATTGGCTTTCTGCAGTGAGTTAGTGTTATGTGTCATTTCCTCCACAATTCTGATTTTATTGAGTACCAGGGTTACCTGCTGACTGATTGTATGTATTAGATCCAGTTCTTCCTGGGTGAAACTTGCCCGTTTTTTTGAACCGAATGATAACGTACCTACTAGTTTCCCATAAGAAATCAACGGTTCGCATGCATATGCCTTTATTCCAAATGACTTCAGCAGATCCACTCTTCTATCATCCAATTTATCTACATGCTCCACTACTTCCGGCGTAAGCTTACTTGCCACAAATCCACAAACCGCCTCGCCTTTAGCGAGTACTCTCATCCGGTCTGCAGCAGTTTCGGAAATTCCATAATAATTCATGAGATGCAGTTTCTCATCCTTCTTATTCCAAAGATAGTTGAAATAGAAATCCAGATCCAATGAGCTCGATAGACGATGAAACAGGGAATCCAGTAATTCCTTCGGCTGCTCTGTCTTGTTCAGCTTCATCGCAGTCTCATTTATGATGGAATTGATCTCTTGGGTTTCCGAAATTCTTTCTTTTTTTATGTATTCTTCTGTAATATCAAGAATCATCAGCGTGTATTCTCCTGCCAGAGAGGGGAATATCATAAATCTTAGCCACTGTACGGGTAATTCAGAGAACATAAAATCAAATTGCTCAAATCTGCTTTCCTTGATTACGCTATCTATGTGGGTTTCAATAATAGAAGTCAATTCAAAATGAAATATGGAAAATATATGCTGACCCTGCAATGGACACGCATCAAGCTTCAATAGTTCCATCGCTTCTTCATTAATAAAACTAATTCTTTTATTTCCCTCAAATTGGATATATCCATTTGAATGGCAGCTAAAAGAATTTGTTTTCTTAAATTTACTATTGGTTTTTTCGGCTTGAACGACTTTAATATAATTATTCATTTTCATTCCTTTCTCAAATGCCCCATTCCTGACAAATGATTAAGAAAACTAGTAGATGTATCTAGTATTTTGGTGCATATCAAACATCAAATAAAAAGATGAAATATATAGCACATTAAAACTTGTACTATTAATATTATATCTTTTAAAAAAGATTTTTTACACCTTGTTACTGTTGGATATACCTCCAAAATTTACGTGCACTTTGATATTTTACCTTTAAAAGCTATTATATAACCACTCTCGACATTGCTTTTCGCCTACATTTTCTGCCCTTTTCATACCGCAAAACCTTTATTTCATCAGCTTTTCACCACTTTTGGTGGTCTCAACCCCAGACAACTAACTTTTGCGTAATATAATTTATCTACTAAAAAATATTACATTATTTACCGATAATATGTGCATAAAGAAGGAAGCCGAGATTACTAGTCTATGGGCTTCCCTTTTCACTATTTAATTTCCAAGAAGAACTGTTTGAATACCGTTGCACCTATTCCCATATATTCAAGATACGGATCTATTAATTTATTATATTCAAGCAATAGAAACATTACACTTCCCTCCCTAATGGAGATGATCGTTCTGGAAGCCATCTAGCTAAAAAATCAGGCAGTTTTCCGTCTTTCACAGTAGTACCAGTATGTCCACCCTGCAAGATTTCACAGCTTTTATCTGCACTTGAGACCGCGTTCAAAATCGGTAGACTTTGCTCTTTAGGAACTAAACGGTCACCCTCTGTTACAACAACTAGCAAATTGGCACGAATTTGGGCGAGATCCACGTTTTCTCCATCTATTTTCAAGATGCCTCTGCTAAGCTTATTTTCTTTTAATAGATCGGTATTTATCTGTTTGACAGTACTTGCAGTTAAGGGAATATGACCTTTTGTCCAGGTATTGAAGCGCATCCATTTGTCAACATATTCCGGGTCTAGTGCTTTACGAAGCAGAGAGAGGTAGGGGCTATAGTAGATGGGAGATGTCAGTAAGCGCATGCCTGCTTCCACTTTGGGACCAGGGATAATTCCCATTTCTTCGATATACTCGTCAAAGGAAACCCGCTCTTCTCTCAAAGCTTGTATCCATGAGTCAAAGAATGGGATCCTTTCAAAATCAATTGGGGTTACGATGAGAACCAGATTTTTTATCGGTTCTTTTGCCAAGGCGCAGTATATCGCCGCAAGTGTTCCACCGAGGCAATATCCGATTACGGTGATATGATCCGATTTAGCATGTTTTATTGCTCGTTGAACACAACTTTGAATATACCCTTTTACATAGTCATCAAGAGAGAGGTTTCGATCCTCTAATCCTGGGATTCCAAAATCTAATAGGTATACATCATATCCATTTTGTACAAAAGCTTCTATGGAACTTTTTCCATGCCCCAAGTCTAAAATAAATGGACGATTGACCAATGAATAGATAAGAAACAGCGGGACCTTGAATTTTTTCGCGGGTGCAGGATAATACCATAGGGTTGCTTTATTTTTTCTCCATAAAGCTTGTCTTGGGGTAACGCCATCACTGTATGGAAGTTTATTGTATTGCTGCATTTCCTTTTTCCAATTGGATAGATTTTCAGATGTCAAAGAGTAAACCTCCTCTCCTTTGTAGAACTTTTGAATCCTTTCCTGGTGCCTTGGAAAGCACAACGCTTCCTTCCATTGTTTGAAGGCGCGAAGAAGCATTTTCTTTCCTCTCATTTTGATTGGAAAGCCTTTGCACTTTTCGGTGCACTCGCTCCATCGAGGCGGAAAGCTCAGCCAGCTGCCCTTCGATGTCACTCATCTTTTCCTCAAGCTGAATCATCAATTTCGCTAAATTTGCCATATCATTTTTTGTAGGAAAATTAAATTGAAAGGAAAGAAGTTCAACATTTTCCTTTACACTCCTCATTCTTCTTGCAAGCAATTCGCTGCCCAATTCCCCATATTTCGCGATATCCTCCCGATTCAACTGAGTCTGAATCAGTTCGTTCAGCTGCTTTTCTAATGAAATCCCCTTATTTATAAGGGT
The DNA here is from genome assembly GCF_042800035.1 of Sutcliffiella sp. NPDC057660. Classification (NCBI taxonomy): domain Bacteria; kingdom Bacillati; phylum Bacillota; class Bacilli; order Caryophanales; family Bacillaceae; genus Sutcliffiella; species Sutcliffiella sp. NPDC057660. The sequence goes on along the minus strand of NZ_JBHVHV010000011.1, from coordinate 180,682 downwards.
TTCCATTGCAACGCTATTACGATTTACCACGTACATTCACATCCTTCTTTAAATTAAAGCTGTCATTCCGCCATCCATTACCAACACATGTCCTAAACAGTAATCTGAAGCTTTTGAAGCAAAAAAGACTGCCGCTCCCTTCAGATCGTCTTCATTTCCAAAGCGTTTGGCAGGTATCTGCTGCATCAAGTCAGGTGCGGACTTTTCCAGTACTTTTTTCGTAATCTTTGTCGGAAACATTCCTGGGGCAATAGCATTTACCTGAATATTGTGCTGAGCCAATTTCACAGCAAGGTCCTTTGTAAAAGTGATGACACCACCTTTACTCGTGTTATATGCAATTGCATCCATAAGCGATGGTGGTGTACCTCCTAATCCGGTAATGGAGGCAATATTGATGATTTTTCCGCTTCCTTGCTTCACCATCACTCTTGCAACGGCTTGGCTGAACAAGAATACTCCCTTCAGATTGACATTCATGACCTTATCCCATTTATCCTCTGGTAAATCCAGAGTCGGCGCCATCCAGGAGGTGCCACTATTATTGACTAAAATATCAATGGAGCCAAACTGCTGAAGTACAGTATTCACCACTAACATAATATCCTCCGACTTTGTCACATCACACGAAAGTGCCAAGGAGCGAATTCCTTTCTCCTCAAGCTCCTCACTTACCTCCTTGCAGGCCGCCAAGTCTCGAGAGCACACTACAACATTTGCACCTGCCTCTGCCAATCCACGGGCTATCTGTGCACCAAGCCCTTTTCCTCCCCCCGTAACAATTGCTGTTTTCCCATTTAAATCAAACAACTCTTCAATATTCATCAAACAACCTCCCAAGTTAGATTACGTCCCCATCCTTACTCTATTAAACCTAAAAGAGACTTCCATATATTATAGAAAGGAATTGATAGAGAGGTGTTTAAAATGAGCATAATGCCCTAGCATATTTTTGATAGAGATGATGGGGCCAATAGGATGGGGCCTGACCCTCCTACCGCCTCCACACAAAACAAAACCCATGTCCGCTACATCCTTCACCTACAAACAATCAACACCGCAAGGGTCTGGCCCTGGTCTTGTGCATCCCTCCCGCACAAAAACTAAACGCCCCCTTCACTCCCAAACGTCAACTGCTTCAAAACCGCAATGAACAAAAGTACGGTGCCTGACCCTCCTACCACATCAACCCAAACAAAACCCAACACCGCTACATCCCTCACCCACAATCAATCAACACCGCAAGGGTCTGGCCCTGGTCTTGTGCATCCCTCCCGTACAAAAACTAAAAACCCATCACCCCTAAAAAACCACAAAAAAAAAGCCCCCTAAAAAGGGAGCTTTTCCTCGTCAAAAACTATTACTTTTGAACGTTAGTTGCTTGTGGTCCACGAGCGCCTTGTTCGATTTCGAAAGATACAGTTTGACCTTCTTCTAAAGATTTGAAACCTTCGCCTTGGATAGCAGAGAAGTGTACGAATACATCGTCTTGTCCTTCTACTTCGATGAAACCGAAACCTTTTTCAGCGTTGAACCATTTTACTTTACCTTGTAACATAATGTTTCCTCCTACAGTGGATGAATCCACAATTGTATTACCATTCTTGCTCTGCATAATCTTTCAAGACGAAAAACGTTGAAGTAAATTCCTTCTATCAGCCTTACCGAACAAAAACAATTAACTTAATCATAGAGGTTAATCTTTTAAAAATCAAGTTTTATTTGGTTTTGCTAGTAACTTCCATCTTTATGTGACGGTGTTGCTGGAAAACGACAATGAAGATTATGCAGCAAAAAGCTGCAACGATGGTGAATTTCTGTAGTAGTGTACCCAAGATAATCCAAAATATAAACCTATTCAAAAAAATTTTTTCATCTGGAAAAAAATATTTGAAATACAGGGAATTTTATTCTTTCCTTTTTATGATTATATGTTGTAACATAGTACAATAGCTTTTCCGAAAAGAGACAACTGTATTTTTAGGGAGGACACCATGAAAAAATTCGGACTTTTACCCAGAATCATTTTAGCTATTCTCTTAGGAATTATCGTTGGGAACTTTGCACCAGAGTGGTTTATTAAAATCTTTGTAACCTTTAACGAGATTTTCGGAAACTTCCTTGGTTTTGCCATCCCGCTCATTATCATTGCATTCATCGCACCTGGTATCGGGGAACTGGGCAAGGGGGCCGGAAAACTGTTAGGGATCACTACAGGATTGGCCTACCTATCCACTGTTGCGGCAGGCCTATTGGCATTCTTTGCAGCAAGTTTCCTTTTTCCTGTGCTTTTGAAAAATGCAAATTTATCCAAGGCTTTTGAGAATCCCGAGGAATCTTTGCTTGCACCTTTCTTTAAGCTTGAAATCCCGGCACCATTGGAAGTGATGACCTCATTGGTAATCGCCTTCACGCTTGGTCTTGGAATGGCTGCCATAAAAGGTAATGCACTAAAAACAGTGATGGTGGAATTCAGACAGATTATCGAGCTTGTGATTTCGAAAATCATTATTCCACTCTTACCGTTTCATATATTGGGGATTTTTGCGAATATGACCTATGGCGGTCAGGTCCAAACAATCATTTCTGTATTCGCCAAGGTTTTCATTTTGATTATTCTGCTTCACATCGTCATGCTGCTTTTACAATACACGTTAAGTGGGACAATCTCTAAGAAAAATCCGTTAAAGATGCTTAAAACGATGATGCCTGCTTACTTCACTGCACTTGGCACTCAATCTTCCGCATCTACCATTCCTGTTACGCTGGAGCGTGCAAAGAAAATGGATGTAAAAGAGAAGACAGCGGATTTCACTGTCCCATTACTGGCCACTATTCATCTATCTGGAAGCACCATCACCATCGTTTCTTGTGCACTGGCTGTTATGTTTATCAATGGGATGGATTACTCTTTCGCAACCATCCTGCAGTTCATCCTCATGCTGGGTGTGACGATGATTGCAGCTCCTGGCGTTCCTGGTGGTGCTGTAATGGCCGCCTTGGGACTCCTGCAGACGATGCTTGGTTTTGACCAGACACTTGTTTCACTGATGATTGCCCTGTATCTGGCGCAGGATAGCTTTGGCACGGCATGCAACGTTACCGGAGATGGCGCAATTGCAAACGCGGTTGATCGATTGACCGGAAACTCAAATTAGATAAAGAAAGCGGAGGGCTCAAATTTGAGCCCTCCGCTTTCTTCATGTAAGGAAGTTAGTGAATTTATCCTTTATCGTTCCACTTCCTGCAAATCATGTATATCCACTGTTGTTCTTTCTTCTCCCGGTCCGCGAAGATGAACGGTGGCAGTTCTGCCGTCCTCGCTCAAGGAATCGATCCATACCTCTGTTCCTTGAAACGTTACATTTATGTCGGCTGATGATGAAAGGATCTGTTTCACACGTTTTGCTTCCATTTTTATCACTCCTGCATTTTTTCTTATGTTCTTCATCTTTATATTTTTGCTTTTTCCCTCTTATTTATGCCTCCAAAGTTTAAGGCATTGCCTCTTTTGTCAAGAATATAAAAAGAGGTGAACATAATGAAGCTGAAACCTGATGAAAAAGAAGCCTTAAGTGATGCAATAGACAAGATGAATGAAAGCCTGGACCGTTTTATTGAGTTCTATAATGAAGCTGAGGAAGATAAACCGATTATTGAGTTGGATGATGAGGTCATTGCACTTATCGAGGCAGGGAAAGAGAAATATGGAGAAAACGCCCTGACAAAAAAGATCAATCTGATCCTCAAAGAAGTACTATCCTTTGTTTCTGTTGAGGAAAAGGAATCATGAAGAATCTTAAGAATAATACTTCATTCTTATTCACCTTTATTCATTGGCCAGTAATCATCAGGATTCTTTGTATTATTTTCATCATAAATATTTCATTTGGAGTGTTGATACATTTTATCGAACCGGCTGAGTTCCCAGCAATATTTGATGGAGTTTGGTGGGCTATTGTTACAACGGCGACACTTGGATATGGAGATTATGTACCTGTTACAGTTACAGGGAGATCATTGGCCATACTATTGATATTTTTCGGGACAGGTTTTGTGACTACATATTTTGTTGCGCTTGCAGCCAGTGCTGTGGCTACACAAAATGCTTATTTGGAGGGCAAAGTGGAGTATAAAGGTGAAGGACATATCATAATTGTCGGTTGGAATGAAAGGGTCAAAGAGTCTTTGATGCAGATAAGAGAGCTTGTAAAGAAACCTGTGGGGGTTGTCTTAATCGATCAGACCCTGGAGCAAAACCCACTTCATGACCAAAATGTCCACTATATTAAAGGGAATCCCATTTATGACCAGGTGCTTTTAAAAGCAAACGTTAAAAATGCTTCACTCGTTGTCATAACATCCGATCAGAGCAAAGATGAAGTGCAGGCAGATATGAATGCCGTCTTAACATTATTGACCGTGAAAGGATTGAATCCTGACGTTCATACCATTGTGGAGATACTGACTTCGGCCCAGGTCACGAATGCCAGGCGGGCAGGTGCAGATGAAATTATCCAGACCAATATGCTATCAAGCTATTGTCTGATCAACAGTATGGTTTCATATGGCATGTCCAATACTGTCCTTAATATGCTCGATCAACTAAAGGGCAGCAAGCTGAAGTATCTCGATACAGAAGAATCCTATATCGGAATGACTTTTGAGAAATTAAGCAACCAGCTGTTACAAAATAAAATACTATTGATAGGCATAAAAAGAAGAGAGGATACAATGGTCAATCCTCCTCTCTTCACTCTTATTCAGGCTGATGATAGTCTTCTGGTAATCAAGGATTAGTCCCGGAGCAGGACGGCTTCCAATTCTTTCACCAGGGTTTTGCCAAGATCGATGTACTCTTTAGGGAATGAAGCGTCCGGGTCTACCGGTTCGGAAAACTGATCAAACGATGCGGTTGCATTGTCTACATGCACATTATCATCTAATCCTCTTTGGTATTTATGTGATAGTAAAAAAGGTCTTCCTAATCTCACAGAGGTTCCTTGGGAATCAAGCTGCCCATCTACCGCCTGAAAGGGAACACGTAAAAATTGGTAGCCTACATCACTGTCTATTTCATAATCAAAATAGCCATGGTCATACTCCCATCCGCCACCAATTGAGTAGCCCAGATTTTTTAGTTCCTGTTCCAGCTTATAAAGATGAAACTCCGTACCTTCCAGCTTTGAAGGAATTGGAATCATGGAAATCCCTCCTTTTATAGTGGTAGGCTTCCCTTGTAGGCTGTTTGTCATGCAAAAGCATTAAAAAAAGCTGCCGATCACCTCGGCAGCTTTTTTCCATTTTCCTATTTCAAACGCTTCTCAAGCTCCGCTTTAACCTCTTCGAAGCCAGGTTTGCCTAATAGGGCAAACATGTTCACTTTATAAGCTTCCACTCCAGGCTGATCAAACGGGTTGACGCCAAGGAGGTATCCGCTCATTGCACAAGCTTTTTCGAAGAAATACACTAGGTAGCCAAATGTATAGGCATCCATCGCAGGAATGTTTACAACAAGGTTTGGCACCCCACCATCTGTATGTGCAAGCAATGTGCCTTCGTAAGCTTTCGTGTTGACGAAATCGACAGTCTCACCAGCGAGGTAGTTCAAACCATCAAGGTCGTTTGCTTCCGCTTCCACTGTAAGCTCATGTCTAGGTGTATCCACTTTGATGATTGTCTCAAACAAGTCACGACGGCCTTCCTGTACATATTGTCCCATAGAATGCAGGTCTGTAGAAAAGTTTGCGGATGCAGGGAAAATACCCTTTTGATCTTTTCCTTCACTTTCACCAAACAGCTGCTTCCACCATTCTGAGAAATATTGCAGGCCTGGCTCGTAGTTGATGAGCATTTCAATTGTTTTGCCTTTGTTGTAAAGGACATTACGAACTGCGGCATACTGATAGGCAGCGTTGTCTTCCAACTCAGATTCGGAGAAATCAGAGCTTGCCTGTGCTGCGCCCTTCATCATCGCCTCGATATCTGCACCAGAAACGGCGATAGGCAGCAATCCTACTGCTGTCAGAACAGAATAGCGTCCCCCAACATCGTCAGGAATAATGAATGATTCGTATCCTTCTTCCGTTGAAAGTGTTTTTAATGCACCACGCGCTTTGTCCGTTGTTGCATAAATACGTTTGCGAGCTTCCTCTTTTCCGTATTTCTCTTCAAGAATCTTACGGAAAATGCGGAAAGCCAATGCAGGCTCAGTAGTTGTACCTGATTTGGAAATGACATTAATGGAGAAGTCTTTTCCATTCAATAGGTCCATCAAATCTTTCATGTAAGTGGAACTGATGTTGTTCCCAACGAAAATCACTTGCGGGGTTTTACGCTGGTCTTTTGAAAGTGCATTGTAGAACGAGTGATTCAGCATTTCAAGGGCAGCACGTGCTCCTAGATAAGATCCACCAATCCCTACAACCAATAGAATATCGGAGTCAGATTTGATTTTTTCTGCACTTTTGACGATTCGTGCAAACTCTTCTTTGTCATAGTCAGTCGGCAGATCGATCCATCCTAGATACTCATTTCCTGCCCCTGTTTTCTCATGTAGAGAATGATGCGCCACTTTCACTGCATCTCTTAAGTATGTAATTTCATGTTCGCCGAAAAATGATAAAGCTTTACTATAATCGAAGCGAATATGTGTCATTATTTATACCCTCCAAAAAACATATTTGCCATGCCAATTTTCACTTTACCTAATAAAACACAATAATTCAAGAATACAACTTTTTGAAAGCGAATACAGTTTTCAAGGATGATTCGGGACATAAGAAAACGGCTATACACTCCGTATAACCGTCTCTTATTAAAAACGGAAGACTGACAGAAGCGTCAGGTTGGTTCCACTTCGTCTTTATTCCCTTTATTTTTCGCCACTACAACACGAATATATTCACGTGGCTTAAACGGTCTGATTACATTTAAGCTGCCTTGATCTTCCGATTGATTGTTTCCAATCAGCACAATTTGAGAATCAGTGGTGTTCATACTATTGTCATATTCCTTTTTCTGCTCGGTATTTACCCACCATGCGCCAGCAAATAATGTGGAAAATATTGAAAGAGCAACAGCTGCTTTAGTTTTCATCATAACTACCACCACCCTGTTTATAGGATGGCAAAATACGACGTATATTATGCATGCAGAAAAAATTTTTTTGGGATGTTTTGGACGAGTTTCTATTTATTTAATATAGAAAGGAAAAATGGCCTATACTAAGAATCGACATGGATGCTATTAGGTTGGATTTAGTATATAATTTGATTTGGTAATGTTTCTTTATAAATAATTACTCTCAACAATACATTGCAGGTGCTTACTGATTAAGGCGCTTCGCATTGTTTTCTTATGTTAGGGAGGTTACTTGAATTAGAGGAGGTTTGTGTCTTGTCACTGATTCACTTAGTGATCTTATCGCCTTTCTTGCTGGCGATTTTTGTGCCTTTGCTGCATAAGTATTTTAAGCGTATACATACCGGTTGGTTCGTCCTGTTACTTCCCATTCTATTGTTCATCTACTTTATAGGAAATTCAGGGAAAACGATGGACGGGAATACATATTTGAGCACAATGGACTGGATTCCCTCTTTGGGGATAAATTTTGCTGTGTACCTGGATGGGTTGGGGCTATTGTTCGCCCTGTTGATAACTGGAATCGGTTCTTTGGTGGTCCTGTATTCCATTTATTATCTATCCAAGGAAAAAGAAGCGCTTAATACCTTTTATGTTTACCTATTGATGTTCATGGGAGCCATGCTTGGTGTTGTATTATCAGATAATATGCTTGTTCTCTACTCGTTCTGGGAGTTGACCAGTATCTCTTCCTTCTTATTAATTAGCTATTGGTATCATCGGGAAAAGTCCCGCTATGGCGCCCTTAAGTCTATGCTAATTACCGTTTTCGGCGGCCTTTCCATGCTTGCCGGGATTATTCTACTCTACACGATGACAGGAACATTCAGTGTTCGCGAGACAATCGCAAATGTTGATATCGTAACTGCTCACGAATTATTTGTACCTGCGCTCATTCTTTTTCTATTAGGCGCTTTTACAAAATCAGCCCAATTCCCATTTCATATTTGGTTACCTGATGCGATGGAAGCTCCCACTCCTGTCAGCGCATACCTGCACTCCGCAACGATGGTCAAGGCCGGTATTTATCTTGTTGCCCGCATGAGCCCTGTATTTGCCGGAGCACCTGAGTGGTTCTGGTTGATTTCGATTTTCGGAATCATTACGTTATTCTGGGGATCCTTCTCAGCAGTGAAGCAGACAGATTTGAAGGCTATCCTGGCTTTCTCTACCATCAGTCAGCTCGGATTGATCATGTCCCTGCTCGGAATTGGCAGTGCTGCCGTTTACTATGACTATCTTGAAGAAAATATCTATACCGTTGCGACACTTGCAGCAGTATTCCACCTGATTAATCATGCAACATTCAAAGGAAGTCTCTTTATGGTTGTCGGGATAGTCGACCACGAAACCGGGACAAGGGATATCCGTAAACTTGGCGGATTAATGAATCTGATGCCGATTACCTTTACCCTTGCAATCATCGGTGGATTTTCAATGGCAGGACTGCCGCCTTTTAATGGATTTCTAAGTAAAGAGATGTTCTTTACGGGTATGGTCAACGCTACACAAATCGATGCGTGGAACATGGAAACGTTCGGGATGATATTCCCGGTATTGGCCTGGATAGCAAGTATCTTTACATTCATCTACAGCATGGTGCTTGTGTTCAAAACCTTCACAGGAAAGTACCAGCCTGAAAAATTGGATAAAAAACCACATGAAGCGCCACTTGGGATGTTGATTCCTCCCATTATTCTTGCTTCCTTGGTTGTAATTTTCGGATTCTTCCCGGAAATTCTGAAAGGCTTAATCGAAGCCGCCCTTCACTCCATTTTCCCTAGCAACTTTACAGTGGAGGATGTGCACATCTATTTCTGGCATGGATGGACAATCGAGCTATTCATGACGATTGGTGTAATTGCGTTCGGTTCTTTGCTTTACTTTACCCTTGCAAAATGGGGAAAGATCTACGAGTGGTTCCCGAAACGTCTTACGTTGAACAAGCTTTATGATGGCGGTCTTGTAGGACTTGAACGCGGCTCTTTCGCTTTTACTAAATTCTATATGACAGGGTTTATCCGAAATTATCTGGTTATGATATTTGGATTTATGGCCTTATTGCTTTTATATGTTATGGGGCAAGCCGGGGCATTCAACTTCAGCTTAGACAATGCTTCCGAGGTTGGTGTCTATGAACTGATCCTGGCTCTTGTCATGGTGATTGCGGCAGTGACCATTCTCTTTACAAAATCACGTCTTTCGGCAATCATTGCACTGGGAGTAGTTGGTTATTCCATGAGCTTGTTCTTTGTACTATTCAGGGCACCTGATTTGGCATTAACACAATTAATTGTTGAAACCGTATCGGTAGCATTATTCCTGTTATGTTTCTATCATCTTCCTGAAATCTCCAAGAAGGTGAACAGACTAAGATTCCGCCTGACAAATTTCATTATCTCCATCAGTGTCGGTATCGTCGTTATTCTGATCGGGCTTTCTGTCAACAGCTCCCGTGTAGCCGAGTCCATTTCAGATTATTTCGTTACGGCGTCCTATGAGGAAGCAGGCGGGAAGAACATGGTTAATGTCATTTTGGTAGATTTCCGAGGGTTTGATACTCTATTTGAAATTGCCGTTCTCACCATTGCAGCTTTCGGTATCTATGCAATGATCAAGCTGCGACTTACGAAAGGGGGGAGTCAATGATGAAGGTGAATGATTTGATTTTACAAACCGTTACGACTTTTTTGGCGTTTATCATTTTCATTTTCTCCATCTACCTTTTCTTTGCGGGCCACTATACACCAGGAGGCGGCTTTATCGGAGGATTGATGACTTCCGCAGCACTCGTCCTTTTACTACTGGCCTTTGATATAAAAACAATGAAAGAGGCTTTGCCTATTAACTTTCTGACAGTGGCAGCCAGCGGTTTGATGATTTCTATTTTAACAGGAGTGGGTGCATTCATTTTTGACGTCCCATTTTTGACACATACATTTGAATACATCGAACTTCCCATTCTTGGTAAAACCGCCCTCGCTTCTACGCTTGCATTTGATTTAGGAGTATATCTAGTTGTTGTCGGTATCGCGATGACCATTATTCAAACGATAGGAGAGAGCGAATAATGGAAATAGTAATGACCATAGTTGCAGGTATTCTGATTGCAACTGCTGTATATTTGATGCTTTCAAGAAGTATTTTACGAATTGTAATCGGAACAGGACTTTTATCGCATGGTGCCCATCTTATGATTCTTACGATGGGGGGATTGAAGCAGGGTGCTGCCCCTCTTCTTGGCCAGGAAGCCTCTTCCTATACCGATCCGTTGCCACAGGCTCTCATTCTGACGGCAATCGTTATCAGTTTTGGAGTCACATCTTTTTTCCTGGTCCTGGCATACCGTGCATATCAAGAACTGAAGACAGATGATATGGATAAATTAAGGGGAAATGAAAATCATGAATAACCTAGTGATCTTACCGATACTAATCCCTTTAATTACAGCTACCCTTCTTTTACTTTTACCAAAGAGAATCAAGCTGCAAAAATTGATTAGTGTCATTTCGTTATCTTTCGCAACCATTGCCTCTATCGTTCTGGTCCAAACGGTATATACAAACGGAATTCAAACATTGGAAATAGGAAACTGGCGACCGCCCTTCGGCATTGTACTTGTTGCCGACATGTTTGCCTCCCTGCTGGTTTTGACAGGGATCATTGTAACCTTTATGTGTATCCTGTTTGCATTCCGCTCCATTGGAAAAGAACGGGAGAGCTATTACTATTATGCTTTCACTCAATTTCTATTAACAGGTGTCATGGGGGCATTCCTGACAGGGGATATATTTAATCTATTCGTCTTCTTCGAGGTAATGCTGATGGCTTCCTATGCGCTGATTGTCATTGGAGGCACCCGCAGCCAATTGCGCGAATCCTTGAAATATGTACTTGTCAATGTGATTTCATCCGCCCTGTTTGTACTGGCGCTTGCCTACATTTATGGACTGATGGGGACGCTAAATATGGCGGATATCTCCAACAAAGTGGCAGAATTCGGTCAAAGCGGAATATTAACAGTGGTTGCAATTCTGTTTTTAATAGTGTTCGGACTAAAAGGTGGGATTTTCCCATTGTACTTCTGGCTTCCTGGTTCCTATCATGCCCCACCTTATGCTATTACAGCGTTATTTGGAGCATTATTGACTAAGGTTGGTGTCTACGCAATCTTCCGTACATTCACCCTTATTTTCTATCACGAACCGGAAATTACCCATACGATTATTGCCATATTGGCAGGGATCACCATCCTGATTGGTGCAATCGGAGCTATTGCTTACTGGGATGTCAAAAAAATTCTCATCTATAATATTGTCACTGCAGTTGGTGTCATCATTTATGGTGTGGCACTAGCAAACGAAACTGGTTATGCAGGTTCCATCTATTATCTAGTACACGATATGGTCATCAAAGGAGCACTTTTCCTTCTCGGTGGAGCAATGTTTGCTGTTACAGGAACGGATAATATCAAAAAAATGGGAGGACTTATTAAGCGTCACCCACTACTTGGATGGATGTTTTTCACAGCTGCAATGGCACTTGCAGGGATACCTCCATTAAGTGGTTTCGTAGGAAAAGTTCTTTTGGTACAAGGTGGTTTAGAGGCCAATCACTATGTGTTTGTTGGTGTTATGCTGTTGTCGAGTTTACTCGTCCTCTACTCAGTCATGAAAATCTTCATGAATTGCTTCTTTAAGGCAGAGGTACTATCTGCAAAAGAAGAACAAGGCTCTACAAAAGGACTCATTTATCCATCTGTCATCTTACTGGCACTTTCTGCTTTCCTTGGATTAGGTGCAGAGATTGTTTATCCGTATGTATGGCAGGCAGCAGAAACACTGATGGATCCATCCATCTATATCCAAGCAGTATTAAAGGAGTAGTTTCTAATGGCTTTTCAAATTCTTATTAATATTTTGGTTGCAGGAACGTGGATGTTTCTTAAAAATGACTGGAGCTTTCCATCCTTTTTTGTAGGCTATTTTTGGGGGCTTCTTCTTATTCTGGCGATGAGACGTTTTATTCCGGGCCGTTTTTATTTTTCACGTATCATCGCGGCGGGAAAACTGTTTTTCCTTTTCCTGAGAGAGCTTCTATTGGCCAATGTTCAAGTAATCCGTGATATTCTTCGCCCTAAGCTTGACATCAAGCCTGGTATTTTCGCATTGCCTACCGACCTGAAGAGTGACTGGGAAATCACCTTGCTCTCTCTTCTCATCACCCTGACACCTGGTACGCTTGTAATGGATATTTCGGATGATAATAAAATCCTTTATATTCATGCTATCAATATGCCGGATGCAGACCAGGCTATCTCAGATATAAAAAACTCGTTTGAAAAGGCAATAATGGAGGTGACGAGATAAAATGTATGATTCTCCTTTGGAAGCATTGCTTACAGTAAGCTTACTGATTTTATCCGTCTCCACCTTAGGGCTTGTGTATCGTGTCATAAAGGGGCCTTCCACTCCTGATAGGGTCATGGCACTTGATTCGATCGGAATAAATTTAATCGCTATAACCGCCATCATCTCCATTCTATTAAAAACGGATGCATTCTTGGAGGTTATACTACTAATCGGGATCATTGCCTTTGTTGGTACTGTAGCCTTCTCAAAGTTTCTTCAGAAAGGGGATGCCATCGAATATGACAGAAACAGTTAATATATTTATTGGTGTGCTTGTCCTCTTAGGTGCTCTCCTTAGCCTTGTTACCACATTGGGGCTATTGCGCCTGCCTGATGTCTATTGTCGCAGCCATGCAGCTTCCAAGAGCGCCACATTGGGGGTTCTCCTCGTTTTAATAGCTGCCTTGCTTTATTTTTGGTTTGAAGACAATTATTTCAGTGCCCGTTTAATGTTGGGTATTGTTTTTGTATTTGTTACCTCACCAGTAGCGGGGCATCTACTGATAAGGGCTGCATATTACACTGATGTTCCACTTTGGAAAGGAACTGTTCAGGATGACTTAAAGAAAAAAGGGCAATCCAATTCAGTCCAGCAGATGAAAAACAGCTAACGGCCAGAGACCGTTAGCTGTTTTTGCATTCATTGTTGCTATATAGATAAAATGTATACATCAAATGTAGCCCGTTGATTTCCGCTCCGGACACTCGCTTTCCGCGGGGACGGATTGGAGCCTCCTTAGGATAAGCGAACGCCTGGAACGGAGACCAACAGGGTGTTTAATATGGACACCTTATCTCTAGCCAGCTCTATTCTAAAAGCAACATTATAATTATAAGGATGCTTTTAAGATGGAAACCACATCATCGTAAGATAAGGATTTGAAATTGCCAACAGGACCTCGGGACATCACGTGCTCAGCCATTTTTTCGATATTCGTGTCATCGATATCATAATCTGCCAAGCGAGTCGGTGCCCCAAGACTGGACCAGAATTCACGCAACCTTCTTATTCCTTCGAGTGCCACCTCTTTATCGGTCGATCCGGAATCCTGTACACCAAAGACGCGGACTGCCAATTGCTTGAATCGTTCGATATTCTCATCCATCACATGCTCCATCCAGTTCGGGAACAGGATAGCCAATCCTCCGGCATGCGGAATATCATAAATGGCGGATACAGCATGTTCGATACCATGTGTAGCCCAGTCTCCACGGTACCCCATCTGCAGCATGCCGTTCAAAGCGATGGTACCATTATAGAGGATTGTTTCGCGGTGTTCGTAGCTCTCAAGGTCATCCAACAGCTTAGGAGCCGTTTCCATAACAGTGATCAATACCGCTTCACACATTCTATCCTGAAGGGGAGCACTTGTCGGTTGATGGAAATACTGTTCCAGAACATGGGACATCATATCAACCATTCCATATACCGTATGATCTTTTGGTACGGTAAAGGTATTTTTAGGATCTAGTATCGAAAATTGAGGGAACGTTACAGGACTGCCCCAGCCATACTTTTCTTGCGTTTCCCAGTTGGTGATGACAGAGCCGGAATTCATTTCCGAACCAGTAGCTGCCAGTGTCAGAACGGTTCCAAATGGAAGTGCTTCTGTTGCGATATGTTTTCTAAGAACAATATCCCACACATCTCCTTCATATTTCGCTCCTGCTGCAATTGCCTTTGTGCAGTCAATGACACTTCCTCCTCCGACTGCCAGAATGAAGTCAATGTTATGCTCACGGCAAAGCTCCACTCCTTTTCGAACGGTCGTAAGGCGTGGATTCGGCTCCACTCCAGCTAATTCTGTTATGATTGCACCAGATTTATGTAGAACCTCTGTAACCTCCGTGTAGAGACCGCTCTTTTTAATGCTCCCTCCACCATAGACAAGCAATACGTTTTTGCCGTACTTCTCTAATTCCTTTGGAAGTACCTCAAGCTGTCCGCTGCCAAAGATTAATTTTGTTGGATTATAAAAAGTGAAATTTTCCATTGTTTAACCCTCCTTTTTTCATGATTATGGCTTATTTTATTTTCCTATGCAAAGAATCAGCCTCAACACTCTCCTAGCATCCAACAAAATTCATCTGTTTATGAATAAATTTTTCTTTCTGACAAAATATATAAAGGAAGCACTTATATTCTCAAGGAGGGAATGTTATGAGCACAATTCAACGGATTGCTTTAGTACTTACCATTATCGGTGCAATAAATTGGGGGCTGATCGGATTTTTCCAATTCGATCTTGTAGCAGCTATCTTTGGTGGCCAAGACGCAGCCCTTTCCAGAATCATCTACGGTCTCGTTGGAATCGCCGGACTGATCAACCTTGGACTTCTTTTCGTCCCGTCCGAGCAGCACGAAAGAGAAGTAGAACCAAGAACCACAAGATAACAGAAAACCGCCTCTCCGTAATGGAGGAGGCGGTTTTTTATTATATCCTTTTTAAATGCCGCTATTGATTTCCGCACTAGGCGCAGCGACCCAAGGGGCGTTAATGGAGCCTCCTCGGCTTCGCCTGTGGGGTCTCCACTGAACGCCGCTTCCCGCAGGAGTCTTCGCCTATTGCTCCAATCAATAGCTAGTGTCCGTGAAAATCAAAGAGGAATCGATGAATACATTAAAATGTTTTGTACAAAGCATTTTCCTCTTAGTTTTTTTAAAATAACAAAATTGATTGTACTCTCCCCCTATTGGTTGGAGCGCAAGGGGTGAGACTCCTGCGGGAGCAGCGTGTCAAGGGAGACCCCGCAGACGCTTTAGCGTCGAGGAGGCTTCCGAGGCCGCCCGCGGAAAGCGAACCCCTGGAGCGGAAACCAATAGGGGTGTTTTATATGTATCATAATATAATGGCAAATATAGAGGCACTTTTACGAATAAAGCAAAAAAAACACCTACAACAGCAGGTGCCTTCGAACGTTCGTTTATTATTTCTTGATTAGATCTTCGCGGTTGGATTGCTCGATCCACTCTTCTAATTTGTCTTTTAGTGTGTTGAAGCCGCCTGGAGCTGTTTCTGTGTGTTGTTTCACTACAGTAGCTTGACGCTTTTTAGGCTTTCTTGGTGCTGAAGCTTGAGGAGCTTCTGCAGGTGCTTCTTGAGTAGCTTTAATGGACAAGCTGATTTTTCCGGACTTCTCGTCAACAGAAAGAACTTTCACTTGAACCTCATCGCCCATTTTTAAATGCTCGTTTACATCTTTCACATAACCGTGTGTAATTTCGGAAATATGAACAAGACCTTGAGTTTCTTCGTCAAGCGCCACGAACGCTCCATAAGGTTGGATACCTGTTACTTTACCTGTTAAAACCGTACCTAATTCGAATTTATTAGACATGAAAACACTCCTAAATATTATAATTTTTATACACATTGAACGCAATAAAAAATTATACCACACATTCTACTTTTTTTCAAAAGATACTTTTTCATAAGATTGATCTGTAGGTTTATTATTCGTGGTTTTCATCCTATATATCCTTAAACACATGAAATATAATTATCACTTTTCAGTAATCATCGGTTATGAAAAATAAATTAATAAAATATATAAAAATATGTTTATTTTGTTTTTATAGTGGGAATTATATAAATATCAAGGCTTTCTAGTATTCCCCCTTTTGTTAAGGGCCAAATCCTAAATGGATTTGGCCCTCTTTTTTATGACTTGTAAAACACGGCTGTTGATTCCTTAATGTGGTGCTTTAACAAACCTTTTTTATTAAATTTATCTATAATTTTTGACAAAGCGCTCCATTCGTTTTATGGCTTCCTGGAGCTGTTCCATACTTGATGCATATGAACATCTGATGTACCCTTCGCCGCTCTTTCCGAACACATCGCCTGGAACGACTGCGACTTTTTCCTCCAGCAATAGCCTTTCAGCAAATTCCTGAGAAGTTAGGCCAGTCTGCTTTACAGATGGAAAGGCATAAAAGGCACCGCCGGGAACATGGCAAGGCAAGCCGATTTCATTTAAGGATGAGACAAAATAGTTTCTTCTTCTGCGGTAGCTTTTTTTCATATCATCAATGTCTTTCCGTCCATTTTTCAAGGCTTCAATGGCGCCATACTGAGCCATAGTGGAGGCACACATCATGGCATATTGATGGATTTTCAGCATCGCCTCGACGATATCGGTCGGTCCTGCAACAAACCCTAAACGCCACCCAGTCATCGCAAAACCCTTGGAAAATCCTGAAATCAAAATCGTCCTTTCCTTCATGCCAGGCAAGGTTGGAAAACTGGTAAAGCTGGTGTCAAAACAAAGCTCTGCATATATTTCATCCGAAAGGACAAGAAGGTCATATTTTTCTACAAGCAAACTTATTTCAAACAGCTCCTCCTTGCTCAGCATCGTACCTGTCGGATTATTGGGGAAACAAAGAAGAATTGCCTTTGTATATGGAGTGATTGCATTCTCGAGATCCTCCATATCCACCGTAAACCCATTATTAGCATCTGCTCCGACCTTAACTGCTCTACCGCCCACAAGCTCGATCAATGGAGCATAGGATACAAAGCTTGGTTCAATGACAATTACTTCATCCCCCGGATCTACAATTGCACGTATCGCGAGATCCAATGCCTGACTTGCCCCAACCGTAACGATAATGTCACTGCCGGCACTATATGTAACATCAAACTGCTGCTCCAGGTATAGGCTGATCCCTTTGCGAAGCTCCAGTAAGCCTGCATTGGCGGTGTAGGAAGTA
The DNA here is from genome assembly GCF_042800035.1 of Sutcliffiella sp. NPDC057660. Lineage (NCBI taxonomy): Bacteria > Bacillati > Bacillota > Bacilli > Caryophanales > Bacillaceae > Sutcliffiella > Sutcliffiella sp. NPDC057660. Next base: position 163,411 of record NZ_JBHVHV010000011.1, on the reverse strand, counting down.
TAGCCGTTTTGCAATGAGGTGATACACGCTTCCCTCACTCCCCAGGAAGTGACAAAATCCGGTTCCCCCACTCCCAAGGAAATCACACCTTCCATATTGGCTGCCAAGTCGAAGAATCGACGGATTCCTGATGGTTGAAGCTTTTTCACATGATGTGCTACTCGGTTTTTCATGGTGACACCACAATTCTGCGATCATCTTCTCCTTGATCAAAGATCGTCCCATCATGTTTATACTTTTTCATTATGAAGTGTGTAGTTGTCGAAATGACAGAATCTAATGTCGCTAGCCTTTCAGAGACGAAGTTGGCCACTTGGGATAACGATCTTCCCTCGACCACAACCGAAAGATCATATGCACCCGACATCAGATACACAGATTTAACCTCGGGAAATCGGTAAATGTTTTTAGCGATTTCATCAAACCCTACATCCCGTTTAGGTGTAACCTTCACATCAATCATGGCAGTTACCCCTTCAAAGTTGTCCACTTTTCGCCAATCAATGATTGCACCATATTCTACGATAATTCGCTTGTTTTCCAATTGATTCAATATATTTCTTGTTTCCTCTTCTGTAAGTTCTACCATTTTTGCCAGGACACCCACGTCAATTCGTCCGTTATCTTCGATGATCTGCAGTATGTCCAATTCTTTTTCTGTAAGTTGCATAGCTCAAGTCCAACTCCTTTTCGATAAACGATGTCTCATTATAACAAATTATTCCTCTGCTTGGGTTACTGTTATTTTACAAAAACTTTTAACAGAATTACACATGTTTGAAAAAAATTTAAAAGGTTAAAATACCTATATAATTCTGGATGGAGTGTTGGAAGATGAGAACAAATCACTTTACAGCAAACATTAACGGCATCAATGTATTTTACGAATTCCATCATGATTCCGATTCAAGCAGACTGACAAAACCCACACTGGTGATGATTCATGGTTTTTTGTCCTCCTCCTTCAGCTTCCGAAGATTGATTCCTTTGCTTACCAAGGATTACACTGTAATGGCCATTGACCTTCCACCGTTTGGAAAAAGTGAAAAATCCAAGAAGTTTGTTTATTCCTATGAAAATCTTGCCAAAGTGGTAATCGCATTGCTTGATAAGCTTGCCATCAAAAGAACAGTATTAATCGGACATTCCATGGGAGGACAGATAGCACTGAATGTCAGCAACCAAAAGCCCGAGCTTGTTGAAAAAGTGGTCCTGCTCTGCAGTTCCGGCTACTTAAAAAGACTGCCTGCAAGAATTGTCTACTCCTCCAAAATTCCATATTTTTACCTCTATCTGAAATTCTGGCTGGCAAGACAGGGACCGCTAAAGAATCTATTGAATGTCGTATATGACCATTCATTAATTGACGATGAAATGATTGAAGGTTACACGCAGCCTTTTTATGATGATCAGATTTTCCACGCCCTGACGCGAATGATTCGTGATCGTGAAGGTGATCTGGCATCGGATATCCTGAAAAAGATTGAAACACCAAGCCTCTTGATCTGGGGCGAGGATGATAAAGTCGTCCCACTCGAGATAGGGCGGCGCCTACACAAGGATCTACCAAACTCACACCTCATCACCTATAAAAAAACCGGCCACCTGCTTCCAGAAGAAAAACCGCAGGATGTCCGTGAAAACATACTGGATTTTATCCAATCTTCCTATTAGTTCAAAAAAAAGAAAAGCCATTGTGGCTTTTCTTTTTTCAGATGGAACAGGACGAATCTTCATTTTTTATAAGCAGAAGCTCCATCGCCTTCTCCCGGCAATGAGAGAGCGGAATATTCTCTTCGAACGAAAACTCATATATCGCTTGTATTTTCTTTGCCAAACTATTTATATCATCAAGTTCATGAACAGCCTGGACTACATCCACACATTCGGTATCGTATGCATCCACACCGTATCCTAATGGATCCCATTGAAGAAGGTTCTCCATTAACCGAACATTGACACTAGGTTTCATATCCATTTGAACACCTTGCTTTCCACCTTCTTTTTGCTTGTCTTTTTATTATAACTCTTTTAAAGGAAAATGTTGAGCGGGGTGCACTTGATGCATTTTCTACTTACCGATTTAACGTGCTAATCCGATTACTCCCGTTACTTTATCGGTATTGGACAAGCTTCGATAAATTTTTTAAGATGAAAGAAACAAAGGGGGAAGACAAAATATGTCTACATATAATTTTGACCAAATCATAAAGAGAACTGGTACTTCCAGTGTAAAATGGGACGAAACCACCAGTGTGTTCGGTTACGGGGATGTGCTACCTATGTGGGTGGCAGATATGGACTTCCAGTGTCCAAACGAAGTAACTGCCGCGATCAGAGAAAAAGCGGAGCATGGCGTCTATGGATATACCTCTGTTCCTTTATCCAATCGTGAATCTGTTCAATCATGGTTAAAAAAGCGGCATAAATGGAACGTGGAAAAGGATTGGCTTTCCTATATATCTGGCGTAGTTCCTGCCCTCAGTGCCGCAATCCAATCATTGACGGAACAAAACGATAAGGTAATACTATTCTCCCCTGTCTATTATCCTTTCTTTGACATGATCAAATGGAATGAGAGAAAGCTTGTCACAAGCCCGCTCCACTATGAGAATGGCCGTTATTATATGGATCTCGATCATTTTGAAAGCATGATAGATGAAGATGTGAAGCTTCTTCTTTTATGTAATCCACATAATCCGGGAGGTACTGTATGGTCCAAAGAAGAGCTGAAACAGCTTGGGGATATTTGTGTCAGGCATAATATAAAAGTGGTAGCAGATGAGATCCATGGCGATCATGTACTAAAAGGTCATTCCTATACTCCTTTTGCGTCGATCTCAGAAGAGTTTGCACAACTAAGCGTTACCTGCATCGCCCCTACGAAAACCTTCAATATTGCCGGATTACAGGCGGCTGTCATGATTATTCCCAACAAGGAAATAAGAGAAAGTGTCAACCTGTTTCAAATGAAGCAAGGGACCATCATGTTGAATACCTTTGGCATCATTGCGATGGAAGCTGCCTATCGCTACGGAGATACATGGCTTGGGGAAGTGCTGGAGTATATCGAAAAGAATATGGAGATTGCAATCAGTTTTATTGATAGTGAGCTTCCTGAACTAAGAGTGGCAAAACCTGAGGGAACCTATCTGCTGTGGATTGATTGTCGTGCACTTAAACTGACAGATGGGCAACTCAAAGAACGCTTACTTCAAAAAGGTAAACTGGCACTTGATTTTGGGAAGAAATTCGGTAATGAGGGAGATGGGTTCATCCGGATGAACGTAGCCTGCCCGAAAGAAATTCTACTGGACGGTTTAGCACGTTTAAAACAGGCGCTTGCTTAATCATCGCATTTGAAAATGGGTTATGCTGTAGTGGCACAACCCATTTTTTATAAGTTTATAAGATGCTCCGTATTGTTTAAAGAAATCAGTGTACATTTATCCCCATTTTTCCGAAGTAAATGCATCCCCGTTTCTCCTGTATAAAAACTTACATTTGCCGTCACAGGCAATTGGAGAAATGACTTCAACAGGTTGGAGATTGTTCCCCCATGGGACACAATTGCAATTCTTGCAACCGCATAGCTTTCAGATAGTATTTTCGAAAAGGCAATTTCCGTTCTCATCCGAAATTCCAGTTCCGACTCCCCATTTTGTATTTTCTCATGAGGTTTTCTTCCACCAGGCGGCAATGGATACTTCGTGGCGGCAACTTCCCTTTGCATTCCAGCAAGCACTCCATTATTGTATTCCATTAAACCCTGCTCCTTTATCAGCATACAACCTACTTCATCAGCAAGAATGGTAGCTGTTTCCGATGCCCTTTTTAAGGTGCTGGTCCAAATGATATCCGGCGGGCAATGCTCATTCAAGCGGCAAGCCAATCTTCTGGCCTGCTCCCTCCCAAGATCCGTAAGAGGATAATCAGCTCTGCCTTCATGCACGTTTATGAGGTCTGCCTCCGACTGTCCATGTCGTATAAGTAGTATCTCCAAAGATGAACCCCCCTTTATCTATAAATTTAAAATTATCGCAAAACTACGAACTATGTCAATAAGATTACGAATATTTCTTAAATAATACAAAAATAATGGAATTAAAACCTTCGAATAAGGAAAGAAATAAAAAACAGGCAGGGAAACTATCCGTTTTCCTTGCCTGTTTTCATTTTATGACTATTTGGAATGCATATTACTTTTTCTTCTCAGCCTCATCCACCGGTTCTTCCACAACTTCCTTCTTCTCTGCCACCTCTTTAGAAATGACCCCGCATGCAATCCTTGTGCCAGACTCTCCGGTTGGCTGAGTCATTCCGTCATCCGGTTCTTCCGAGATGATGATTGCAGTACCATTCTTCCCAAAAAGAGACGTTTTTCCGTCTTTCAATGTTGCTGCTGGCGCCATCAGCTCCGCAATCACCGTTCCGTCATCCTCTACAATGATATTTGGCAGATCGCCGACATGGGCACCTTCTGGATGCAAAAGACCGTGTTCCTTGTCATCTGGATTAAAATGATTGCCGGCCGTCTTAAAATCCGGCGCGTCGCACAAGCCCTCTTCATGTATATGTACACCATGCTCACCGGGAGGAAGACCTTCGAGGTTCAGCTTGACGGTTACTCCTTTGCTATCTTCTGATATCTTTGCCACCCCAAGGCTATCACCAGTAGCATTAAAAACCTCCACGTCGAGTGCATTTATCTTTTCTTCCATACAACCATTTAACACAAAAAGCATTAGTACACTTAAGCAAGGTATCAGTTTACGCATACTTTCCTCCATCACATCTTTTTCCTAAGTTTCTCCGTTGCGAAGGAAAAGTATTTACTGAAATAAAAAAAGACTGTTTTCGTAAAGAATATTTGTACGAGCAATAGGGCTGGGCTAAAGATAAGGTGTCGACATTAAACACCCTGTTGGTCTCCGTTCCAGGCGTTCGCTTATCCTAAGGCGGCCTCGGGAGCCTCCTCGGCGCTTTGCGCCTGTGGGGTCTCCCTTGACACGCTGCTCCCGCAGGAGTCTCACGCCTTGCACTCCAACCAACAGGGGTGAATAATAGTATAAGATTTACCTTCCTAAAGTTTGAAAAATTGGACTTTGTCTCATTTTTTCATTTCAGTAGAGCAAAGGAGATTGAAACTTTAGTTGATTGTAGCGGAGGACACTTGACTCCTGCGGGAGAGTAAAGGGCATGGGAGACCCCACAGGCGAAGCCGAGGAGGCTCCCATCCGTCCCCGGGGAATCTTGTGTCCCTCGCTGCAATCAACGGGCTACATTTCATGTGTACATAATCTCAATAGTCACTACGAATGCGAAAACAGCCTAAAAAAAGAGATGTGCCCCAACAAACGAAGGAGCCATCTCACAAGATATTTTATTCTTTTATTATTTTTTCTCGCTTTAAACGTTCCTCTAATTCCTTCGCTTTTTCCGATTCTTTATGGGATACTTTCATAATTAGTCTGAAAACGAAGATGGCTGCAATAAAGAAAATGGTGAATGTGATGGCAGCAGGAATATATTCTGATTTGTCCTCAGGGAAATAGAGGAACAATTGTAATATCAGTGATGTAATCACGGTTGGAACACGACCTTTCTAATTGGGGACAGTCATGTTTTTAGTATAACAAACTCCTGTTTTTTTGGGAAACATCTTCATGCTTAATCAACAATCTTCATGCTCTCTATTTTGATTTCCTCTGTCGGCTTTGCTGAACCATCCACAGGCACGTCAGCAATGGCGTCAACTACCTCCATACCTTCTACTACTTGTCCAAATACGGTATGTTTATTGTCCAGCCAAGGCGTTCCTCCATGCTCTTTGTATAATTCAATTGTCTCGGCAGGAAATTGTGCGCTTTCCATTTGGGCAATCATATCCTCTGTAACCTCGGATGCCTGAACGATAAAGAACTGGCTACCATTAGTAGAAGGCCCCGAGTTTGCCATTGAGAGTGCCCCCTTAATGTGCGGATGTTCTGCACTGAACTCGTCCTCAAACGGCTCACCCCAGATGCTTTCCCCTCCAATACCGGTTCCTTGAGGATCACCACCCTGAATCATGAAGTCCCGCATGACACGATGAAAGATCAACCCATCATAGTAGCCATTGGCTGCATGAGTGACAAAATTCTCGACAGCTTTAGGTGCCGCATCCGGATATAATTCGACCACTATTTTCCCCTTTGACGTTGTGATTTCCACTTTGTCATCCTCTTTTTTATATTCGTATACCACTTCTTCTCCACCATCTGATTCTTTCGTTTTTTTGTTGCTTGTGCATTGAACTAAAAATACTGCTAGAATAAGTAGTAATAGAACAAGTAAAAATAGCGTTATTCTTTTCCTTTTTTTCTTCATGTTGTTTTCACACTCCATATATTATTCTTTATAGAAGATATTACTAGAAATAATAAGAAAAATCATCCATTAAAAATCAAAGGGGGACTTAAGATGGACGAAATTAGTGTAGGATCGGTGGTTACAGGCATATATAAGACAGGAAAATACATTGGCGAGGTGACAGATGTTCGCCCAATGCACTATTTAGTGAAGGTGAAGGCTGTGCTGAAGCATCCACAGCAATGGGATCTTCACGCTCCAAAGGAAGTGGACGTACCTCTATTTCATGAAAGACGTGCACTCGCCTACAATGAACAAACAAACATACCGAAAAATATGGTAAAGCTTTATGGTGGAGAAGTAATCGATTATAAGGAATCCTTGAAGATTGCCCTCGAAAGCTCAAAACAGGCTCTCCAAAACGACCAGGGTGATTGGGCACAAAAATGCCTGGAGAATCTGTCTGTCCTTGAAAAGGAATATAAACTATAATATTATATCCATGCCATGCAAACTGAAAGCCAAATCACTCTTGAGGTGATTTGGCTTTTTATAAGGCATATTTATTCATTATCTTAGATAGGTCGATGCGGTCTCCGATGGTAGTCGGCTTTGGTCTTGCCAGGTAGCTTTTATCCTTTTCCACTAACCGGAATATATTATAGGTCGTAAGTGCGTCATCGAGAGCTCTATGGTGTTTTCCTGTACCCTCTTTTCCATATTCCTGAACCGCTTTCCAAAGTCCTGTCTGATTCTGATCACCAAAGAACCGTTTATATTCCATGGAAAGGTCCACTTGCTTGCAGGGCAATGGGAACTGCATACCATGATAATCACAGTTATTCTTCAGTACCCTCATATCCATGTTGCCCCATGTAATGACGGTTCCCCTTTCATGGGCTCTAAAGGAGCTCAGAACATCAATCAACTCAAAAAAACTTATTCCCTCATCCACTCTTTTCTGGCTGATGTTTAAAAAGGATCGGCAACGGTCAGTTAAGGTGGGAAACGCTTTTGGCTGAATATATGTGGAAAACTGCTGGATAATCTGGTCGTTCTCTACCGCCACAATACCCGCTTCAATGATTTCAGGAAAGAAATTTTTGGGGTAATGCCTGTTCTCAGGCATGGTGAACTCAAAATCAATGAACAAAAATAATGGAGGAAGACTCATCTTAACCCTCCCTTCTGCTAATTTTCAGAATTTTATTACTTTATTATATCATGGGAATATAGGTTTTAAGTACGATAATTAATACAATTTTCAAAAAAAAATGCTTATTTATCGCCTTTTTGGTTGTTTTTTTCCATCAATGCGTTATTATTTAGTTATACGAAATATTTAATATCCGAAATAACCAAAGAAGGTGAGTAATATTTCAACGTCAGGACGGAACATGTTCATCATGTGGTTTGCGAACTTTTTCGTTGCTGCGAGTGCTACAATGGTTCTCCCTTTTCTATCTTTATTCATTGAAACGTTCGGGAATTACTCTGATTCTTATGTTCAGCGCTGGTCCGGTTTTATTTTTGGTATCACATTCCTGACAGCGTTCCTCGTTTCACCTATTTGGGGAAGAATTGGTGATAAGTATGGCTACAAGCCTATCCTGCTCTTAACCGGCTCCGGGATTGCGACTAGTATTCTATTGATGAGCTTTGTCGATAGTGTTCATGGGCTTTTTATCCTGCGTATGTTGATGGGTTTGGTTACCGGGTTCATTCCAACATCCATGGCCTTGATATCCTCTCAGACGTCTAAAGAAATCGCTGGGAGAACACTCGGCACCTTGCAGACAGGTACTGTTTCCGGAGGATTATTGGGTCCTTTGCTTGGAGGGATGCTCGCCGATTCCTTTGGCTTTACTTATACTTTTTTCATTACCGCAGGAGTCATTTATTTGGCAGTACTACTCGTAGCATTTGGCATTAAAGAAAAGAAAAAGCAGCCCAAAAATAGTAAAGAAAAGAACTATTCACGAAAAGAAGTATTGGCCTATATTGTCCAAAAACCGATGCTGCTAAAAATCATGCTTCTCTCCTTATTGATACAAGCGGCAAACTTCAGTATTCAACCATTATTGACACTCTATGTAGGGGAATTGACAGGAGCGGCCAACCTTGCTCTGCTTGCTGGATTTGCTTTCTCAGCCACAGGATTTGGCAACCTCCTGGCCTCTCGGAACTGGGGAAAGCTCGGGGATAGAATAGGGTACGAAAAGGTCATTGTACTGTTGATGTTCCTAAGCTCCCTGCTATTTATTCCCCAGGCCCTGTCTACATCCTTATGGCAGCTGGTACTTTTCAGATTTCTTTTCGGAATGGTGGTTGGCGGATTGATTCCATGTATGACCGCATACATTCGATCTGCCGCTCCACTTTCCATGCAAGGGGAAGTACTCGGGTACAATGTAAGCTTCCGATTTCTAGGGAATGTCATCGGGCCAGCAATGGGCGGACTGATTTCGAGCTACTATAGCATCTCGACGGTATTCTATGTCACGAGCTTCATTTTCCTTTGCTCCGGAATCATTCTGCTATACGGAATCACCCACCCTGAACGAGCAGAAAAAACAGCGGAATCATCCAATTGAGCGTCGCAGCAGTTCCCTTGCTGAGGCGTTTTTTTCATTCCTTCTTCCATTCTATTCCTTGTTCCTGTATGATACTGTATAAAATATTGGTTTAAAGGAGGCAATCATGTCGACTCTTCAAGACTACGAAACAAGGATTCTGCATGCATTCCATACACAAGCTAATGGCGAGAACAAGGAACCGATGGAAAAATACATGCGCAATCATTTTCCGTTCCTAGGCATTAAAACTCCGGAAAGAAAAGATATTCTACGGAGATTCCTGCTTGAAAATGGAAAGCCGCCTCTAGAGTGGCTCGAGCCGCTCGTCACTTTTTTATACAGTCAGCCTGAACGTGAGTTTCATTATGCAGCACTTGCCATGATTGACCTGCATATAAAGAAACTTAATGCAGACTTCCTGCCCTTTCTGGAAAAATTGATTATCACAAATTCCTGGTGGGATACCATAGACCATATTGCACCAAAACATGTAGGTGCGATTCTTTTAAAAGACAAAAATGCCATAACCGACTATCCTGATCGCTGGATACAGGACGATTACTTTTGGCTTCAGCGTTCTGCCATTCTATTTCAATTGAAGTACAAACAAAATACCGATGAAGTAAAGCTGTTCCAAATAATCAATCAAAGAAAAGATTCAAAGGAATTTTTTATTCAAAAAGCAATTGGATGGGCCCTGAGGGAATACAGCAAAACCTCCCCTGATGCTGTCATTACTTTCATTAAAAATAATGATTTGGCACCGCTCAGCCAGCGGGAAGGCATGAAGCATGTCCAAACACTTAATCTAAGATAGATAAAAAATGAGGAAGTGGCGCGTTGCAAGTGCCACTTCCTCATTTTACTATTACCTTTTTTTCAGAATCGCCATCGTACAACGGGAAATACAGATAAGCGCTTCTTTCTCATCGACAATTTTGATATCCCATACCATTGTCGTTTTTCCACGGTGAAGCACGGTACCAATGGCAGTCACCATTCCATCCCTTTTCCCTTTTAAATGATTTGCATTAATCTCAAGACCAACACAAATTTCCGTCTCCTGGTCAATCAGATGAAAGGTTCCGATACTTGCCACTGTCTCTGCCAGCGCTACGGATGCACCCCCATGCAGCAATCCAAATGGCTGATGCGTGCGCTTATCCACCGGCATGGTTGCGACAGCCCGTTCTTCTGATAATTCAATGATTTCCATTCCAAGTGCCTCAATTAATGTATTGGTTAGCTCCACCTTTTACTCCTCCTATCATTTCCTATCTCTCAATAATACTACTGCAGCAAGGAAGTATACAGAAAAGAATAGAAAAATTGGGAGTAAAACAGGCCAATCCCACATTTTTTCCACCTCCAAAATCCGAATCCTAATAAATTCGGCTATTTGCTAAATATCAAACCTGTGAGTTGAGCGGCACTTTGTTATCGCATATAATGATTAAAAGATAACTGATAATTAGAGGTGAAATGCGTTGAATAATGAAATACCTCTACATGATATTTCGTTGGAGAAGACATTCGAGAAATATGAAAGTAAATACAAGGCGGTTGCAGATAAAAAAAGGCTGCACATCATGAATCTTCTCCGTCAACATGGAGCAATGTGCGTTTGCGATATGGTTCCATTGATCGGGATGCCACAGTCTAAATTATCGTATCATTTGAAAATCCTGTTTGATGCGGAAATAATCGTGAAAGAGACGAGAGGAACCTGGAGCTATTATTCTTTGAACCAAAAGGAAGTTGACAACCTGTTATCAGAGGAGCTTTGCTGTCTGTTCAGGTAGATTAATAGGTGGAAAAAACAGACCGTTCCTTTCATGGAAAGCCATGAATGAGGAAGCGGTCTGTATTATTTTTTAATATATATATTCTAGGTTCACTGTAGCGTTTATGGTAATTTCCTGGGGTTCGATAGGGGTACTTGCTTTTTCCTGTAGGGCAAATCCTGCATATCTTGGTCCAAAGAACACTTGCTGGGCCACTTCTTCCACCCTTACCGGGACCGGGTAAAGACGTACCCCTATCGTGCTAGCCATGGCACACGCTTTTTTATATCCATTGAGGATCGCCTGCTGAAGTACTTGACGGTAGATTGTATTATATTTGGTAGCCTCAAAGGACAGATTTTCCGAAATATTTGCGCCATTTTCAAATGCGATGTCCACTGCTGAGCCCACCTTAGTGATATCCCTCACCGTTACTCGGAAAATATGCCGCACTTCATAGGATGTCAATACTGGTGTTCCCGACTGATCTGTGTACCTTGGAAAGGATGTATAAGAGGACGTTTCAATATCATTCTGGTTTATTCCTGCTTGAAGCAAAGCTTGAATCATCCTATTTGCTTTTATCCGATTTTCCTCCTGGGCCGTTTGTACATTTGGATTGGACGTAACCACCCCTAACTGAATATACGCTATATCAGGCCGGACCTCTTTTTTTGCCGTTCCTTGTACCAGCATTTTACGATGATTTGGACTTTCCATACACACCCGCCTCTTCCATTGGCTATTAATAGCTTCTTGTAGTTAAATGTATGAAAGGGAAGAAGGAAATAATACTTTATCGATATTTTTGAAGAGAAAGGGTGGGATCATTCAGTTCTTTATACCATCTATGGACATAGTACAAGACAATAGAAACAGCAGAAGCAAGGAAAAGTTCCATTCGATATTCTACGATAAACTGCGCCTGATGCCAGACATAATTCCCCATAAAGAAGAAGATTGTTACCCATACTATGGCAGCCGAATAGGCAGCCAGCGCAAATTGATAGAATGGGAGCTTCATAAATCCTGCCAAAAACGGAACGACATTTCTTGCGCCAGGAAGAAAGTAGGAAATACATAGAGCAAATGCATGATACTTATTGATTAGCGCTTCCCCTCTTGCCAGGGATACCTCCACTTTTTCATTCTTCTCCAGTGTGGAATACAAGCCGCTTCCAAGACATCTGCCCAGAAGATAACATGTGGTCAAACTTGAGATTACGCCCAAATAGATGGTCAGCAGTGCTGGAGTGGTCTGCAGAATCCCTTTATATGAAATGATTCCTATTGAACTGACAAGCACTTCATTTGGAATCGGTATGCCAAACATGCCTAACCAAAGCCAAAAGAACAATCCTATATATCCATAGTCGTGTATTAGTTGTAAAATAATATCAAAATCCATGCGATCCCTTCTTTCCGCATTCAGCGAAGGATTTGATACAAATCGGTTTTATTTGTACTTCTTCGTGTTACCTCTATATTCCTTTTATATCAGCTCTTTAAACTACACAACAAGCTGACAGATTTTTCTATATTACTTGTATGGAAAGGAGATTGTGCATGACCAAAAAAACGGTTCTGATAACAGGCGCTTCCGGGGGCTTTGGAAAAACGTTCACGAAAGTCTTTTTACAGGCTGGCTATCATGTAATTGCGACAATTAGGCAGCAAAACAAAAAACAGGAGGTCCTCTCCGGATTATCCGAACAGGAACGAACGAATCTTACGCTCTTATTCTTAGATGTATCACATGACCAATCTGTTGCGCAATTTCAAACTGCATTAAGTGCATTCCATCGTATAGATGTGCTTATCAATAACGCCGGTTTTGCCGTGGCAGGGTTTGCCGAAGAGCTTACCGTTGAGGAATATAAGCTGCAATTTGAAACAAACTTTTTCGGAGTGATACGGGTTACTAATGCTGTCCTCCCTTTCATGAGGAAGCAATGCTCCGGGAGGATCATCAATATCAGCTCAATCAGCGGATTGGTCGGCTTTCCCGCACTGTCACCTTATGTCTCTTCGAAGTACGCCCTAGAAGGCTACAGTGAAAGCCTTCGCTTGGAGGTAAAAGACTTTGGAATAGATGTCGTGCTTTTGGAACCCGGTTCTTTTCAGACAAATATCTGGACAAGCGGCACACATCTTTCCCAAAATGCGGGTAGTGAGGTCTCCCCATACAAAAACATGTTTACCACGATAAATAATAGAATGCTAGCAGAAAGAAGCAGTTATGGAGATCCTTCCGCGGTTGGATTCTTGGCTCTGAAAATTGCAGACGCCAAGGGGACCCCCTCCCTTCGATATACAGTAGGAAAGGGTGTCACCTTTATGCTTACCCTTAAGAGGCTCATACCCTGGAAAACCTGGGAGCGCATGGTTCTAAAGCAGCTTCAGAAGCCCTGAATGACCACTTCATTTGGGTTGACAACTCTCCAAACCGGTATTTTTACATATAGTATGTATGTAAAAAGAAATCCTGGTTTGGAGGGAAAAGTCATGTACTATCAACAATACCCGCAGCCCCACTACTATCCCCGCAATACGTACTTTCCCGTTTATCCCTATTTGAATGGGACCTACATCCCGAAATATCGGCCCTATCCCCAAGTGGATCCAACTTTTTTCACCGAATCCGCAGAGGCCATGCAGCAGCTGATGAAGGAAGCGAGTATTATCTTAAAGAAGCTATCCGATTCAAAAGATTTTGCTTCTGAAGTAATGAGTGCCGCACAAGAGGGGAAGATGGAGAAAGTGGATCAGCTCCTAAAGAGTACGGGGGTACACGCAGGAGTAAAAACGGATTATAATCCCGATGGCATCAATTTAAAGCTTTCCTCGACCGTTGGTGAGACTGATTGCTGTCATTTAACGATAGCGCTTAGGTGGCGAGCATGATTCCCTGTTGGGGAATTTTTCTCGCCTTTTTCAAAAGATAAGAAAGTATATAATTTAGGTCTACCACAGTCTCTTAGGCTGTGGTATTTTATTGCCTATACTGGTGCGAATGGTCAGGATTGAGATTGCCAAAAATAGAAAAAGAGAGAATGGGGGTCTCAAAGTGGTGGATTGATACCGCGATAAATAGAAAAAGAGGAAATGGTGGTCTCAATGAGGTGGATTGATACCGCGATAAATAGAAAAAGAGGAAATGGTGGTCTCAAAGAGGTGGAATGAGACCACGATAAAGAGAAAAAGAGGGAATGGTGGTCTCAAAGAGGCGGATTGATACCGCGATAAAGAGAAAAGGAGGGAATGGTGGTCTCAAAGAGGTGGATTGATACCGCGATAAATAAAAAAGAGGAAATGGTGGTCTCAAAGAGGTGGAATGAGACCACGATAAAGAGAAAAAGAGGGAATGGTGGTCTCAAAGAGGTGGAATGAAACCACGATAAAGAGAAAAAGAGGGAATGGTGGTCTCAAAGAGGTGGATTGATACCGCGATAAATAGAAAAAGAGGGAATGGTGGTCTCAAAGAGGTGGAATGAGACCACGATAAAGCAAATACAAAAAAATGACGGTCTCAAAAGGGGACCATTTTTCATGTGTTTGTGTAAAAGTTTCCTCACCGCTTTTTAACCCGAACCTGAACCCTTTTCCCTTTCATTTCGTTATAATGAAGGAAGGCATATATGTTTTCTACAAGAAAGTAGGACCTACCATGTTACACATTGAAAATCTATCAAAATATTATAAAGAAACCGCAGCGCTCGATTCAATTGATATAAATATATCCAATGGCGTATTTGGACTTCTTGGACCAAATGGGGCCGGAAAAACGACATTGATGAGAATACTGGCAACGCTCCTGAATCCAACAGGTGGAGACATAAGGATGAACGCCATTTCTCTTACCCGGCATCCGGAGAAGGTACGTCATATGATTGGTTATCTTCCGCAGAGTTTTCACGTTTACCCCCAACTTACACCGATGGAGGTATTGGATTATGTGGCCGTGATGAAGGGCATCAGAAGTAAATCGCTTCGTAAAAAGACCATACATGATCTGCTTGAAAGAGTGAATCTTCAAGAAAAAACCAATGAAAAAGTGAAGACTTTATCCCATGGGATGAAGCAGCGACTCGGTATTGCACAGGCATTCATCGGGAATCCCTCGGTCGTCATTCTCGATGAGCCTACCGTCGGGCTTGATCCGGAAGAAAGGCTAAGGTTCAGAAACCTTCTATCCTCGGAAGGGAAAGATAAAGCTATTATACTATCCACACATGTTGTAACAGATATTGAAAGCAGCTGCTATGAGATAGCCGTTTTGGATAGAGGCAGACTTGTTTTGGATGGGACCGTGGAGGATCTATCGGAGGAGGCCAAGGGTAAGGTTTGGGAGATGGACATGCATAAGAACGAACTTGTGCATCTTAAAGCGGAAAACTTGATCTATTCCATCAAGCAACAGCAAGGAAGCTTCGTAAAGGTAAGAATATTGACAGATGAAAAGCCCTTTTCAGGCGCCATCCTTACCACACCTGTTTTAGAAGAGGGATACCTTTCCCTATTGGGGGATAGATCATGATTACTTATTTTCGACACCTGCAGTTGGAGCTTACCTTCCTTTTCAAGAATTGGCTGTTTCTTATCGGTCCACTGCTTTATTTTGTTTCCATTTATATCTGGTTTACCTTTCAGGGACCATATCAAGCAGCACAACCCTTTTTACAGCGTTCAAATGAATTCCTTTCTGTTGGCCACACCGTATCTTTAGGTGTTATGTTTCTTGCAAGTTTACTCAGTATCAGGAGGGAAAAGCAGACGGTGATGCTGGACTGGACAAACTCCCTGCCCACCTCCTATCGGGGAATCATACTAGCCAAATTCAGTGCTATCAATCTATACAGCCTGATCTATACGGTCATCTTCTATGTATCTTTTACAGCAATTGGAATGATCCAGGATGAGCCGTTCGATTTTCTCATTGATCACGGATGGGTCCTGGCACTTCAAAGTCAATTATCCTACTTTGTATCGATTTCCCTGGGGATGTTTTTGGCTGCAATGATTCCAAACCGAATTGTTTATATCATTGCATTCTGTGCATGGATGTTCGGTACTTTTTTCATGGAAGGTTTTATTATTCAAAGATATAAACTCTACTATTTGAAAACCTTTCATTTGAGTCAATTTTTTCTGGACCAAAATATGTCAGAGGGCTGGGCATTCAATTTGGCACAGAAGGAAGCATGGCTGTCCCGGTTGTTTGTCTTCTTTTTCAGTTTGCTGCTCTTGAGTTTAACGGTGTGGAGATCGGGCACGAACCGTCTTTCTTCCAAAAAAAGAAGTGCGGCTATAGGCGTAGTGCTCATCGTAGTGCTGACCATTGCTTCAGTTGCTCCCTACACCCATTTATGGACAGAGAGAGTAACCAAATCGGAAAAGCTTTTCCGCCATGCAGTGAACCAGGAGAATCTGGAAGAATCAAAGACTGACCTAACTTCCTTTATTGAAACGGAGAACTATAGATTGGAAGTGGAACGTGTTGGCGACTCTACCATTCGTGTTGAATCCGAAATAAAAATGGACAGTATAAAAGAGAACCATTTAACCTTTACCCTTTATCCAACCTTTGAGATAGATTCCATCACATGGAACGGTAAAGAGTTGGATTATCAAAGGGAGAACAGTAGTGTCACGCTGGAAAACCTGGAGATTACCCCCTCCAATACCTTGTCTGTCTCCTATCAAGGAACTTTGAATGAATGGGGCTACTCATACTCCAGGGAGAAAAATTTTGCCTTCCTGCAAGATGACAATATGTTTCTTCCCTCTTATATCGCTTGGTATCCAATTATGGGGGAATTGCCTGTATATGAAAAATTTGTGAATGGGCCGGATAAAAATTTATTTACCAATTACTATCATCGTTCCGCGGAGTTAAGTAAGAATATACCTCCAACCAATTTTTCTGTTATATTGAAAGGCTTTGAACAGCCAGTTCTCGGAACTTCTGAGATAGTCAGCAGATTGCCTGATGGGTCCATTCAGATTACAAGCAACTCTACTCCAGGTCTGACCCTTTTCTCACAATCAGGCTTGGTGGAGAAGGAATTGGCTTTTGGAACCCAGATTATCAGCATGGAAAAGCACATGGAGCAGATTGAGAAGGAATTGGGAGATCTTGACGGTATTCTTCCCTATTTGAATAGTTGGCTTACCATCAGTAATAGTTTTAAGGAAAAATTCGTGTATTTACCATCCTTGGAGTATACAGGTTCTGAAAGTTACTACATCAATACAATCGATGATGCATTTTTTGCGGACGAAAGAAGCAGGCAGTACTTCTATTCATATGGTCCTGAAGTCGTTAATGAAGACTTGTTCCTGGATGTGGAAGCGCATTTTATTACCGACCTTCTATTTAAGTATTATCCGCATAGTCCGTACGCTATTTCTGACGATTTCACGGTCTATCATGGGATGATCCAGGCATACCTGCTTGTAGTTTTCAAGGAATACTACCAATTCAGTTGGGAGGATTTCCAGCGGTTAGGTGGCACAAATTATTGGAATCTCACTTCATTAGGCTACATAGATCATGAAGAAGGCAGAACTGTAGTCGAGAAGATAGATAACAGGCTTTCAAAAGAAGAACTTCCACTGGAGGAAGAAATAGTATTTCTGGTGGCAAAGGAATGGGAAAAAGGAAACAAGGAGGAAGTGAAGCAGCTGCTTCGTGAGGTCCACGAGGATATGAAGGCAAGCTCCACGCCCGGCTACAGTTATTACGACTGGAGAATTAAATGGAATAAGATAATGCGTGAATAAATGGAAAAACCGACATGACCAAAAGGAGGGACAGCCAGTGATCAGCGATGAACAGTTGCTCGAACAGATGGCAGAGGGCAACCAGGCTGCTTTTGAAGCCTTTGTCCATCGATACCATGTACCGATTCACCAGTATGCGGAGAGACTATTAAAGGATTCCAAAAAAGCGGAGGATATCGTACAGGAGACATTTATCCGACTAATAAAACAGCTGCAGATGAAGAAAATCCCTACCTATCCGAAAGCATGGCTCTATAGGGTGGCATCCAATCTTTGCAGGGATTATTGGCGAAGCGCCCAGTATCGTACGGAAGGAACAGCAAAAGAGGAAATGCCGATATCTGTGGATCAGAAAGCCTCTGTCACAGAGATATATGAACGACAGGAAACACGCAAAGAAGTATTGGCATCCCTTAACACCTTATCTGATGCCCAGCAGCAGATTGTCGTGCTGCGGTTTTACCAGGATTTGAAACTGAAGGAAATTGCCGAAATACTGGATATTCCATTAGGAACAGTCAAGTCCAACCTGTTCCATGCTTTAAAGAAATTAAAAGGGGCATTATCCAAAGAAATGGGAAAGGAGGCGGAGAATAATGAAGGAACATCAGCATCAGAACGACCAAGAGCTATATCAACTAGAAGATGAAATGAAGGACATGTTTTCTTCTTATGTAGTAAAGACGCCGTCAAGTCAGGATACGAAAGCCTTACTTGCAGCTTTGCAGCCTGCTTTTAATCAGATAGCCGATGAAGATTTGGAAGAATTACAATACGAAGCAATGAAAGCACCTTCGCTCTTTTACCAACTGAAGGCACAGGTTTCCTTTTACCAGTGGCATTTCTGGGTAGCAAGCACCATCATTTTCATCATGCTCACCCTTTATACTTCCAATGTTGATGTTTCAAGTGCACCTGTTTTCTATATGTTTGCAATTCCTCTATCCATGTTGGTAGGAGTATTTTATACGTATCAGACCTGGAACAAGCAGATGCGCACCATTGAAGGGATTACGCCGTTCCCTCCTGCATTGCTACTGTTAAGCAGAATGATTATCATATTTGCCATGAACCTACTTTTTGGTATCGTCAGCTCGATTTATCTCAGCTTTGCCATGTCCCAGTTCTATTTACTTCCGTTTTTATTGTATTGGATTGCACCAGCCATATTCATATTCGGGGTATTTGCCAACTGTATGATGAACAAAGGAGTGAAAATCGGATTCGGGATGGGAATCGTTTCATGGATTGCCATTTTCATAGGCACAGTCATGGTCAGGGATATGTCCTATCGCCTGGATATCTCCTATAGCCAGATTGCCAGTATTCAGGGGGCTTTGGTTATTCTGGGAACACTACTCCTTTTCCATGCTTTCAGAAAAAGTCTGGTACTTCAGTCAATGGAACATTAACGGGGTCATCCAAATGATTACGATAAAGGATCTGAGTTGGAGATACAAAAAATTTTCCCTGTCTATTGATGAACTTACATTTGAAAAGGGTATAACGATACTTGTAGGTAATAATGGTTCCGGAAAGTCGACACTGCTTCATCTATTGGCAACAGCCTTCACCGCTTCTATTGGGACCATTCATTACGACGAAGATACCATGGATGACAATCTTGCCCAAGTGCGCAGCAAAATAGGCTTTGTCCCTACCGGCATTGAGCTATACCAAGACTATACCCCATTTAAATTAATGCTGTATATGTCCCAGCTGAAAGGAATTGGAAAGCCCTTTGCCTTACAGCAAATAAAAACATTGCTTAGAATTTTCCATCTGGAGGATGTGGCGCAGAAAAAAATCAAAAGACTTTCCCAAGGGATGCAGCAGAGATTGGCACTTGCTCAGGCATTCATTGGCAAGCCACGATATGTTTTTCTGGATGAGCCATTAAACTTTTTGGATATCCATGAGCGAAAATGTCTGTTAAACTATTTAACAACCCTTTCTTCCCATTGTGTCATTGTCGTGGCAACACATGAACTGAATGAATGGGAGGATATTTGCCATTCCGTCCTTTGGATGAACCGGGGGGAAGTCCTCTATTCGGGACATAAGAATATGTGGAAAGAAAACCTTCCTTCAAATGTTTGGAAGGGGGAACTGCGAGACGAGGACTATGATGACTTTTCAAGAAAGCATCTTATCGTGTATGCCGGCCGCCTTCCGGAACGCCTGCTTGTAAAATGCGCGTCACAACAGCAGCCCGCTCCAGGCTTTGCAAGAATTCCTCCTACCATGGAGGATGCGTTCTTCATACGTAAACAATCTATCAAAGAAGCTAGCAATTCTTAGCTTCTTTTTGTTTGGCGGTTTTCACAAAAATTTTTGCAAATTAGATAAGATGTCACTTCAATTGTTCCTGTTGATTGTAGCGAGGGACACCTGCAATTAAAAGCTAAAGTTCAATGCTATGTCTTAATTTGGTAAGACATATTATTCCTTAGTTCTCCCCTGATGATTGGTGTGAAAGGGGTGAGACTCCTGCGGGAGAAGCGTGCCAAGGGAGACCCCGCAGGCGCATTAGCGCCGAGGAGGCTCCTGAGGCCGCCCGCGGAAAGCGAACCCCTGAAACGGAAATCAACAGGGTGTTTAATGTAAACACTTTATCTTTAGACTAGCCCCACGCTTAAAGCAACGAAAAGAGTTTTTTTGTCTTTGGCGGTTTCTAATTGTAATATACTTTTCATATCATCAGGCCCTCTTGTATTGTATAATTATTTTGGGAGATTCTTTTGTTTTTAAAGGAGTTAATATAATGATTACACATTTTAAAAAGCTAGATTGGATATTGATTACAGCACTTGTTTTGTTATGTGTTTATGGATTGGTCATGATATACAGCGCAGGAATGCTTTTTGGCCTGGAGACCTACGATGATGCGAGTTATTTTTTTAACCGGCAGAAAGTTTGGCTCTACGTAGGAATTCCCGTTTTCATCGCCGCCATTATTACTCCTTATAAGCTATACGATAGATCCACTCCACTCATGCTTGCAGTAATCATTCTCCTCTTATTATTAGTATTGATTCCTGGTATTGGAAAAGAAGTGAATGGAGCGAGAAGCTGGTTTCCGATAGGAAGTTTCACCATTCAACCAGCCGAAATTGCAAAGCTTGGGATGCTGATTTATTTCGCAAGGGTATATGCACGGAAGCAGCCATACATACATCAATTCAAAAAAGGGGTTTCTCCACCGCTCCTGGTTTTGGCGCTGATTTTTGTTCTGTTAATGCAACAGCCGGATCTTGGGACAGCCACTGCCATTATAGCAGGCTGCGGCTCGATATTGATTTGTTCAGGGGCAAGGTTGAAGCATATTCTTTTATTGGGTACAGTTGCAGTAGGGGTAATAGGTATATTAGCTACTACTGCCACCTACCGGTTAAAACGCTTGACCTCTTTTGTGGATCCTTTTGCCGATGCAGGAGGAGATGGCTATCAATTGATCAACTCCTATATCGCCATTGGTGAAGGGGGATTGTGGGGAAGAGGCCTCGCCCAGGGAATACAGAAGCTTGGTTACCTTCCTGAAGCCCACACAGACTTTATCCTGGCCGTCATTTCAGAGGAATTGGGCATGTTCGGGGTAATTTTTCTCTTTATTTTGTATCTGATCGTACTCGTTCGAGG
This sequence comes from Sutcliffiella sp. NPDC057660, assembly GCF_042800035.1. Taxonomy (NCBI): domain Bacteria; kingdom Bacillati; phylum Bacillota; class Bacilli; order Caryophanales; family Bacillaceae; genus Sutcliffiella; species Sutcliffiella sp. NPDC057660. Next base: position 142,278 of record NZ_JBHVHV010000011.1, on the reverse strand, counting down.
GGTCCGCATTGGGGTGGCCATTAAAGATCCATTTGGTAAACTGCTCGCATTCGGGATCACTTTTCAGATCAGCAGCCAAGTATTCATGAATGCCGGCGCTGTTAATGGGATGTTACCTATTACAGGAATAACACTGCCATTTATCAGTTATGGTGGTTCTTCCTTACTTATTACGATTTTTGCTGCAGGAATTTTGGTCCACCTATCGAAACATGCAAAACTGGCTATTGAGGCTCGAGAGGAGACACAAACATCATGGGGACAGAAAATAACAAGCTAGAGTATAGTCGAGTCGATTATACGTTGTTATTTCTGCTGTTTTTACTTTTTATTATAAGTTTAGTGGCAGTATATAGTGCTTCGGGTCAGTATTTTGCAAATGACCCTTTTTACTTTTTTAAACGGCAGATTGTATGGTACATCATCGGGGTTGGAATCATGGTTTCCATCATGTTCTTTGACTATGAACTGTTGGAGAACCTTGCCCTTCCCTTCTATACGCTCGGACTGATTCTCCTGGTAGCCGTCGAGTTATTCGGGACGGTCCGGAACGGTTCACAACGTTGGATTAATCTTGGGGGCTTCATGCTGCAGCCTTCAGAGTTCATGAAAATATTTTTACTCATCCTTCTTTCAGCAGTAATCAATAAATGGGTGAAGGAAAAGCATGAACTGGACTTCAAGACTCCACCTATCGTGGTCATTAAACTGATTGCATATTCAATGCCTCCGTTTCTTCTGATTTTGAAGCAGCCAGATCTTGGTACGGCACTTGTAATCGCGGCAATCATGATCACGATGATATTCATCAGTGGGACCTCTTGGAAAGTGTTGACGCTGTTAGCAGGGTTCATCATTTCTGTTTTAGGGACACTGGTCTATCTGCATAACTTTCATTTTGAAATATTCACCAAATTCATCGAACCCCATCAGCTTGAACGTATTTATGGCTGGTTAAGCAGAGAGGAATACGCATCCTCCTATGGATTCCAATTGACGGAAGCGTTAAAAGGGATCGGAGCCGGGCAAGTGTCAGGACGCGGTCTGTTGGAGGGAGTCCAGTCACAAAGCGGAAGAATACCTGAGGTGCAGACTGACTTCATCTTTGCCCTGATCGGGGAAGAGTTTGGGTTTGTCGGGGCAACACTCGTTATTTCGATTTATTTTATTATGATTTACAGATTGATCATGATTGCAATTAACTGTGATAATCCTTTTGGCACATACTTGGTGACAGGAGTCATTGGACTTTTTGCTTTTCAGATCTTCCAGAATATCGGCATGACCATCGGATTGATGCCAATTACCGGTTTGGCGCTTCCTTTCATGAGCTATGGGGGCAGCGCTTTGCTGACCAATATGATTGCGATGGGAATTGTCATGAGTGTGAAGTACAGAACGAAGCAGTTTATGTTTGATTAATTTCGAGTTTTGTAGTCTCATAGAAGCAAGGCTCGTTTTACCACAAATGTGGTAAAATGAGCCTTTTGTCATCTATCTCCTAAATCCACCCTCTGAATGAATGACCTGTCCCGTAATCCAATCGGCCTGATCGCTTACTAGGAAGCGGATCGTTTTTGCCACATCGCGGGGCTCTCCCACCCTTCCAAAAGGAAACATCGGCACTAGCTCCCTTTTGATATGTTCGGTCATCCAACCTGTGTCTGTTGGGCCAGGATTCACTGCATTGACGGTTATGCCCAAGGGAGCCAATTCTGCAGAAAGAGTCAGAGTGAGCGCATCGACTGCCCCTTTTGTTGTAGCATATGCCAGCTCTCCAGGCATCGGCCCCTGTGACTGACCGGATGTAAGATTGATGATCCTACCTCCAGCCTGCTTATCAAACACTCTGGCAAATTGAACACTTAATAGTGTGGTGGCACGGATATTGATTAAATAATGCTTATCAAGCTCTTCAGCAGTCAGGTCCGAGAAATCGTTATTGGTCGAATAGGCTGCATTGTTTATGAGGATATCAGGCTTCCCCAACTCTTTTTGCACCGCTTCCATCAGCAGCTCTGCCGAATCACTGCGGGACAAATCCAATTCCAGGCTAACGGCTTTCACACCCTTGGCGTCCAATTCATTTTTCAGGAGTAAAGGCTCATTGCTTTCCATATCCCACGGCATTGCCCTGTCGTAGTCCATCCAGTATGTAAAAAATATGTGATGGCCGGCATCCGCCAGTTCACGGCAAATGGCAGCCCCTATACCTTTCAATCGACTGGCACCGGTAATTACAGCTATTTTCTCCACCATCATCCCTCCCTTTCCAATAGATTAGCATAATACTACTTTCAGACACAGAAAAAAAGCAGCGAATTTGTCCGCTGCTTTTTTGTACCATTACATAAAGACCACATTAAACACCGCTGTTGATTTCCGCACTAGGCTACGCTTTCCGCGGGGCGCTAGTGGAGCCTCCTCGGCTTCGCCTGTGGGGTCTCCACTAAACGCCATCTCCCGCAGGAGTCTTCGCCTATTGCTCCAATCAACAGCTAGATTCTTAAATAAAATCAAAGAAATCAAGTATCAACCCTATACATTATCAGAGACCTTCATGTAAAAGTTTTACACCTTAATTCATGAAAATATAGTAGTGACATTAAGGCTACCAGTCGCGCCTGTAACGGAAATCAATAGGGGGTTTAATGTCAATTCTTCTCTTCAGCCTTAGCCCCAATAAAGTATGAATCTTTAAGAAGAGAACTTAGAAAGTAGAATAATGGCAATTACTTTTTAGGTGCTTCTAAACGTTTTTCCAACTGATCGATCCGTTCGAGCAGTTTTTCATTTTGTGACTCCAAATCACGTGTAGCCTGCTTGGAGGAGAAATAGGGGTCTGTCTCCCACCAGTCCATCCCGATTTCCTTTGCTTTATCTACAGATGCAACAAGCAGACGGATTTTGATGGTAAGCAGTTCGACATCGGCAAGGCCTATCTTGATATCCCCTGCAATGACGACACCTTTGTCTAATATCTTTTCCAATACCTCCACTAGGTTACTAGATTGACCTGGGGTTTGCATGGACATAATTAACAGCTCCTTAATAGCTTAGAAGATTACAACAGGTTCCCTAAAGGTCCTAAGTCAATATTCAAGTCTTCATCATCTAAGTCGAAAATCTCTTTCAAATCTTCCATTTTCAATTCCAGATTCATTAACGCGGTACCAAGCTTTTCAATCTCCTCGTCTGTCAGATTGCCCCTCTCCACGCGTCTTAACGCATGCCTTTCAATCAGTTGCCTTAATAGCTCAATCACTGTCAGTACCAATTGGGAAAGCCCTTGTTCGACATTGTCCGGGTCTAGCTGGATTCTACCGCTTTTCTGTGGCTGGTGTTCCATTCTTCTTCCTCCTCATCTATTATCTTCCGCTCGTTGGTCTCCATGAGCTTATCCACGGAGGTAATGAGCAGACGCAGATCCAAATAAATCAAATCAATATCTGCGATGGAGATGATCAGCTCACCTCTAAGGGCAACCCCTTTATCGAGGATGACATCCAATATATCGAGTAAGGAAACATCTTGATTCGGATCTACTCCATTACGTGCTGGCATTGTGAACCCTTCCTTCTATAGATTGGCAAAATAATAACAAGGCCAAGGTCCTGTATATTCCATCGTAAACCCTGTATCGGCATGGGATTCTTTCAAACGCTGAAGTTCCTGGATGAATTCCTCACGCTTTTCTTTTTGAATCAGATACACACCATTCCAGTTCATGTCCTGTTTTCTGCCTGTCATCTCCTGGCTCCAATTTTTCTTCACTGCAGAATCGGAACAATGATGACCTAGTTGCTCATGGATGATATCACAGCTTTTTCTTTTCGCCTCTGTCGTTTCTTGATCGATCAAGTTCTTCAGCTTCTTCTTTTCAAAAAATTGCCTACCAGGGCTTAAAGCGGCTATTTCTTCTTCCCTCTCTTTTATTGCGGGTGAATGTATCAATATTTCCTCTTTGATTTTTTCATCCTCACAATAGATTTTCAGATTCCATTCTTCTTTGTGTGCAAGCTCTGCAAAAAGCTGCCTGATTTTTCCCTCTTGCTCCTCGATGGTTAGAGCCAGATTTTCTTCGCTCTTATAGATCGTACAAAACTTCAGAGGAACGAGCGTGTATGATTTATGCAGCGTGGCTAATGTTTCATGGTGATGAAAGGCTTTCGTTTTTAGCCAATCCAAATCATTCATTTTTTCTTCGATTGCCGTTTCCGAGTATTCTGCCGCATCCAATCTGGACATGACAGCCAACACCTCTCCTAGCTGTCTTGTATAGATTTCATGCTTATCATCAATACCAATAATTGTTTCTAGGGGTCTTTCTTCCGCTTCTTTCGCAGGGATTAATCCGTATAAGTAAAATAGCTGTTCTGTTGTTATAGCTTCCATTACTTATACACCTCCATCTCTTTTCTTCAAGTCATCAAACATTCGTTGCTCACGAAGTTTTGCAACTTCATATCGCTCCAGCAGAATTTCTTCCTGTTTGTTATATTCCTCTTCTGTGATCTCATCCATTTCCGCCATCATCTCAAGCTGTACAAGCTTTTGCTGGATCGTATCGAGATCATACATCTCTTTATCGACTTCTTCCTGTATTTTCTCTCCGAGTTTTACAAGCGCGCCGATTGGTCCGGTCAACAGCTTATGAATCATTAAGCATTCTTCGCCTTCAGTTTAATATCAATGAAGTTGTATGCCGGCCATGGACCTGAGTATTTAAATTCCACTTTATCGGACCAATTTTCATACAGGTCATTAACCAGCTTGTCAAATTGCTCTTCATCATCTCGATCAATGAGAAATGAAGCGTTTATCAGCATCTTTCCGCCAATCGTGTCATTTTGTTTCGCGGAAACAGCTTTCTCAGCGAGCGGGAGGAAAATCTCCTTCATGCATGCCTGCATCTTCTCCTTCATGAAACGCTGGGCCATATCACCGAGCTCGATACGTTCATAATAGGAGGCCGCTTCTGATTTCCCTCTGATTTTTTCTTTCAGCTTGATGGCCTTCTGGTTTTTATTGATTTCGCTTTTCAGCCACTCGTCTTTACCCATGATCTTCAAGCCGACCTCAATTTTGTTTTCAATTTTTGCGAAAATCTCTACAAATTCGTCGTGCAGGGATTTCATCAAGAATTGAACGTCCGCCTCCGATTCAAAAACATTCCCAAAACTCATGGGGATGACCGAGGATTTTTCCATCATGGAAGATACCACAGATTGGTGGGTAAGAAGATTATCTTTTTTCGGGTGATAGATTTTGATTGGGGCGCTTGCTACTACCATGGAGAATTCTTTATAGTCGATCAATTGCAATGGTGTGGACTGGCCTTCGAGTTCCACATTTCCGAGCGTAAGTTCTTTATCCTGTTTTGGAATTGCACAAAATGTATAATATCCTTGTTTACTTTCCATTGTTATTCCCTCCAAATGCTTTCTTGAACTCTTGTGTAATAAGAGATAAGCTTCTTGATTTCTTTTCATACTGCATCCCCTTATGAACGGTATGCAATAATATATCTACGCACAACTGCTTGAATTCTTCATCTTCAGCACTTATGTTCATTTCTTTATCTTTTGATACAGTTGCGATCATCAGTGCTGCACGTATCCCTGGTCCTTGCTTGCTCTTTGATAGGCATTTCTCACGCAGACTGGAGACAAAGCCCGCAATCATTTCAGCATGCTCCTCAGATACATCAACCTTCTGACTTATGATAGTGGACTCTGCTGTAAGATCCAGATAATCCAACTCCATGGTGATCATTCGGTCCAGCAGGGCATCCTGTGTTTGGTGAACCCCAGCATATTCAGATGGATTACTTGTAAAAATGATGGAAAAATCCTCATGAACAGGAACCCATTTCTCTTTATGCTTTGATCCATATAAAGGCAGGACTCCCTCTTCAATCACCGATAAAAACAGGTTGTTCGTTTCAGGCTTTGACCTGGTGAACTCATCGTATATCAGGGTATAGCCATTTTTCACTGCCTCAAGCAGCAGTCCTTCCTGCCATGTCTCCCTCATGGTTTCCTCTTTTTTCATCACGGACCGCACATAATTGTCGACCAGAAGCTTTTTGGTATAGCCGTTAAAGTCACCCAATAGATCTGCATTGGTCATTTCCTCATGCCCTTGCAAAACCACGACAGGCCTTTCCAGCTTTTTCGCAGCATGAAGTGCGATGGAGGTCTTCCCTACTCCTGTTGGCCCTGTAAAATGCACAGGAAAACCGTTTTTAAGATAATCTACAGTTCTTGATGTAATCTCATCCACTGTGGAATGTGTGACAATGTCAATTTCCAATTGTTTATTCATCTATCCTACCTCCACGACAGTTCAACGACTTTACTCCTGATATAGATCCAGGGAACTTCTGGCACGCAAGCTTCTTCGATCATAAGATTCCACTTCCATGTCTTTATTTAATCTTGCATGATAAACTCCCACCATCTGGTCCTTGGCATAAGCCTTCATATATTCCTTCTCTTCAATAACCTCTACTACAACGTCCCAGCCTTGGTCAGTTGGTTGAACGGACGTTATTTTATATGGAGGTTTCACGAATTCGCAAAAGAACTCCGTTACTTCGTTTAATACCTTTTTCATACTCATTCTAATCACTCACCCGCCGATTCATTGAAATGGAACAAAGGCACATGCGATATGTGCCTTGTCACTTGTCTATTCTATTATCAAAATTACGCTTTTTGTCTTTCATTCACTTGTTCGGATAATTTGAATTCATCATCCATCAGATCGTCTCTTAAAAGGCCAACCGCTTCTGCGTATCGTAACCAAGTGTCCACACTCGCAATAACGACGCGGGCTTCCACTGTCACTAGCTCAATACCCACTAATGAAACGCGGGCGTATACATCAATGACGACCCCTTTATCTAGAATTCTATCGATTACTTCTGCTAAACTGGATCCATCTGTACTCTTTTGAATAGCTGCCATTTTACTTCACTCCTTTAGTATCACTTGCATGTGGGATCTCCACATTGCTCTTAACGGCATTCATACCTTTTATATCCGTTGCTTTATTTGTTTCCGTATAGGACTTTATGTCACTGGAGTTTCTTCGGTTTCCTGTTTCTCCTTGCATTGCCTCTCCAGCCTCTTTCACTTTTTGCAACTTATCTTTGACTTTTAATAGAGAGTCTTGGATTTTCACTTTCATTTCGTCCGCTTTCGTGTGGACGTTATCAGCTAGATCGCTTCTAGACTCTTCCAACGATTCGGATGCAGTTATGATTCTCCCCTGCATCTTTTCTTTCGTCTTCTTTTTCTTATAGTCGATATATTGCTCTGTCGCTTCTCTCTTTACCTTCTTAATCAGCCTTTTCTTCAGTTGCTTCATGTTCTTGGTTCCCTTTGTCTCTTCGAAAAAATTTCATCACCTTATTTCGAGAGTCCGACTTTAACAAGAATGCGGAACTTGCAGCTAGACTGCCAATTACAGCACCCTTCACCCATTTATTTCCCTTAAGTTGTAATGCGCTACCTTTAACATCCATGAATCTTCCACTCCTTTATTCGATAAAATTTATTCTGTTTCTCGTTATATTCACGGAATGATGGATAGTTAAACAAAATAGAGGGAAAAGGGGTAAGATTCCCTATCTTTTTAGTAATAGCTACCTCTATAGGAATAATTTCTACCCCATTCAATGTTTATGGCACTTTAAAGGAAGGGTAAGAAATAAATAATTCATTCTTTATAACTTAATAATGAAGGCTTTAAAAATTTTCAGTGAATGCTAGCAGTTGATTGGAGCAATAGGCGAAGACTCCTGCGGGAGGCAGCGGTAGGCTGGAGACCCCACAGGGCGAAGCCCGAGGAGGCTCCAGCACCGCCCCTTGGGTCGCTGCGCCTATTGCGGAAATCAACTGCGGTGCTATACAGGGCCATATAGAAAAGAAATGGACAGGAGGAAAGAAAATGAAGAAAGCAGTGCTTTTCAATGGAATTCTTATCAGTAGTCTGGTAGGAGCACTAATAACAAAATTACGTACTGACAATAAAGCTCAAGCAGCTGTAAAAATAAAAGGTAACCAGAATTCACGTGGTGAACTCATCTACCATGTTCCGGAAGGACAATTCTATGAAGTTACAAAAGCTATTGAATGGTTTGACTCAGAGGAAGCCGCCGTTGCAGCAGGGTATCGAAAATCGGCTAGATAACCAGTCACAAAAAACAGGCAGGAAAACGATATGTTTTCCTGCCTGTTTTTTTAATTGACGAAATTTGCTCCCTCTCCTCTGTCAACCTAACCAAAAATCATGTTGACAGACAAGAGTCTGATAGATTATCATTTTTATTGTTAACTACATCAGACAAAGGGGTTTACATTATGAAGCGTAGAATGAAGACATTGGACATTACATATGCAGCAATGTTTGTTGCACTGATGGCGATTGGGGCCAACATCACTTCCTGGGCACCATTTTTGGAAGTGGCAGGCATTCCATTGTCCATGCAGCCATTTTTCTGTATACTTGCCGGGATTTTACTGGGATCACGTCTTGGCGCAATAAGCATGTTTGTTTATTTATTGGTAGGAATTGCAGGAGCACCTGTTTTCGCACAGTTTGGATCTGGTATGGGTGCTGTACTTGGCGGCTCAGGCGGCTTCATTCTTTCTTATATCGTAACAGCTTTTGTGGTTGGTCTTATTGTGGAAAAAAACGAAAAACCGGGTCTTGCCGCTTTTATGACCGCATCATTCGTTGGAATCATCCTTATTTATGTAATTGGCACAACCTATATGTGGTTTATCGTAAACAATGTGGCGGAAGGAAATATGAGCTACAAAGCGGCATGGGGGATCATGGCTTGGTTCTCTGTTAAAGATTTGGTGTTCACGATTATCTGCGCAATGATCGCACCGAGACTGTACCATGCATTGAATAAGACTACGAACATTTCACATACACGAAGAGTTGCTTAATAATAGGAAAAGACCTGCTACCGATATAACAGTAGCAGGTCTTTTCCTATTACGGCTCCGTTAAACACCGCTGTTGATTTCCGCACTAGGCGCAGCGACCCAAGGGGCGTTTGTGGAGCCTCCTCGGCTTCGCCTGTGGGGTCTCCACTAAACGCTACCTCCCGCAGGAGTCTTCGCCTATTGCTCCAATCAACAGCTAGTATACATATATATAAAACAACACTTTGTATAACAGAGACCCTCATGTAAAAGATTTACACCATGAGAAAAGAAAATATAGTTCTGACGTTATGCTTCACCTGACGCCCCTGTTGATTGGAGTGCAAGGTGTGAGACTCCTGCGGGAGATAGCGGTAGACTTGAGACCCCGCAGGCAAGGCCGAGGAGGCTCAAGCACCGCCCCGCGATCGCTGCCACCTGGAACGGAAATCAACAGGGAGTTAAACAGAACACATACTTATTTTCAGGGTAGCCAACATTATAAAACCATTGCAGCAATGCATCCAAAGATAATCAGTGGAATATTGTAGTGGATGAATGTCGGTACACAAGTATCCCAGATATGGTTGTGCTGTCCGTCTGCGTTCAGACCAGATGTTGGCCCGAGCGTACTGTCGGAAGCGGGCGATCCTGCATCTCCGAGCGCTGCTGCAGTCCCGACTATGGCGATGGTCGCCATCGGGCTGAATCCAAGCTCCATGCAAAGAGGAACAAAGATGGCAGCAATAATAGGAATCGTGGAGAAAGAAGATCCAATGCCCATTGTAATCAGCAAGCCGACCAGCAGCATAGCGAACGCTGCTAAGAGCTGATTCGTTCCAATCCATGTTGCAGAAGTCTCCACCAATGATTCGATGTGGCCTGTCTCCCTTAGCACACTTGCGAATCCGGATGCAGCAATCATGACAAATCCGATGAATGCCATCATGCGCATACCTGAAGTCAAAATAACATCTGTTTCATTAAATTTCATCGCACCACCAGCATAAAGGATGATGATACCTACGAGAGATCCATAGATCATCCCTTGAACCCCGACTACTTCCGTCAGATACAGCTGTGAAGCAAGAGAAAGAAGTACGGCAACAATCGCAACAGCAAGTGATTTTTTTGTATAGCTCTCTGTCTGCTGCCCTGCAATTTCTTCCTGTAAATAGTTTCTTTCTTTTCGATAACTGAAGAAGATAGCAACCAACAAACCTACTACCATTCCTGAGGTCGGAATAAGCATCGCCATCGGGATATCAGAAAGGCTGATATTCATTCCGCTCTCTGCCATATTGGTTTTCAGGATATCATGGAAAATACCACCGAATCCTACAGGTAATAGAATATAAGGTGCCGTTAAACCGAAAGTGATAATGGTCGCAGTCAAACGGCGATCAATTTTCAGTTCATTTAATACTTTCAACAATGGCGGTATTAGGATAGGAATAAAGGCAATGTGAACAGGTATCACGTTTTGGGACATGATCGAAACTGCAAGAATAATCATTAGGATCAGTACCTTTGATAGAGCCTTTTTACGAGTATCCCCCTTCGATCCGACCAGCTTCAAGGCACCTTCCACCAGTGCATCAGGCAAGCCTGTCTTCGACAAGGCAACCGCAAAAGCTCCAAGCAACGCATAACTTAAGGCAACTGCGGCATTACCACCAAGTCCATCTGTAAACGTATTGATCGTCGTTTCAAGGCCCAAACCACCGACCAGACCTCCGATCAACGCACCAGTTACAAGCGCCAATACAACATTTATTCTAAGTAAACTTAATACGAGCATAACTAAAACAGCAATGAGGACTGCATTCATGAGTGTTACTTCCTTTCTTTTCTGTCTGTATAATTTATGTTTTTACTTTACTGTATTAAACTATTAGAGAATTAGAGTAAAAAAGCATAAAACTAAATTATCATGATTGCTAAGGGGTGTCAACAAAAAATGATAGGAAAAGAGAGGAAGTGTCGATGTAAGAAACAGGTTTCGCAATAACAAAAAACACACCTTCGAAAAAGAAGGTGTGTTATACGACTATTATTCCTCTTCCGTCTCACCAAAACGCAGCACAAACGTTACCAGTGTTCTAACCATGACACCCGTTCCGCCTGCTGGGCCTAAATCATGATTCGATTTGGCTGTTGCTGTTCCAGCGATATCCAAGTGTACCCAAGGAGTCTCTTCCGCAAATTCTCCGATAAATGCAGCTGCGAAGATGGCATGTCCGTCCCGACCAGGAGAGTTATTTAAATCTGCCACTTTACTGTTGCGAACTCTTTCCTTCGCGTGCTCGAAAATCGGCAGCCGCCACATTTCCTCTCCCGCTTCATAGGAAGCCTCGAGAATCTGTTCAAATAGATCCTCATTATTTGTCAATGCACCTGTAGTGTGGTTTCCTAATGCAATGATCACCCCGCCTGTCAGGGTTGCAACATCTACAAGATAGTTTGCCCCGTGCTGCTTGGCATATGTGATGGCATCTGCCAAAACTAGACGGCCTTCTGCATCCGTGTTCAGTACCTCGATTGTTTTACCGCTCATCGATGTAATCACGTCGTCCGGCTTAAAGGCGTTTCCACTGATCATATTATCGGTAGACGCGATAACTGCCAGTACATTCTGTTCCGGTTTCAGTTCCCCAATTACTTCCATGGCACCAAGTACAGAAGCTGCACCACCCATATCGGATTTCATGCCGACAATGCCGTCCTTTGGCTTGATGGAATAACCGCCAGTATCAAAAGTGATACCTTTCCCTACAAGACCGATCACGTCCGTCCATTCATCTTTGCCCTGGTACTTCATGACAATCATTTTTGGAGGTTCTACTGAGCCCTTGTTTACAGCCAGCAACGCGCCCATTCCGAGCTTTTCCATATCTTCTTTTTCCAGGATTTCCAGTTCAAATCCGTATTTCTCTGACAGTTCGGAAGCGTAATTTGCCATATCCGTCGCTGTAAGCATGTTTCCTGGGAGGTTGACCAATGTACGTGCCGAGTTGGTTCCTGTTCCGAAATGGTATCCGACCTTCAGGCTCGCCTGGATCTCCCCGCTATCGACATCGGTAATGACCATGACATCCGCAAGCTTTACCTCTGGTTCATTGGATTTCTTCTTATATCCGTCATACATATAGGTGGCCATCGGAATGGCTTCCCCTAAAGCATGGGCTGCATCCAATGCATCCATTTTATCCGTTAGGAATGTATCCAGAGCGACCGCAACGCTCGTATACTTGGACTCTTGGATGGTTTTTGCCACTCTGCCGAAAACCTTTCTAAGCTCTTCAAAATTCAATTTCTCTTCTCTGCCTAAGCCTACAACAAAAATCCTTTTAAAAGCTGTCTTCCCAAACGTATGTATTTTAGCTATCTTGTTCTTCTTGGAGGAAATGTCGCCTTCCTTCAATAGATCGGTAATCTGGCCGTCAAGCTGAGCATCCAATTCTCCTAGCAGGCCTTCCACCTTTTTATTTTTTTCTGAAAGCCCTACAATGATTGCCGTCTGCCGCTCTGTAAAATCCGTATGATTTTGTACTGTAAACATCCTCTGGCACCTCCCACATATTTGTCTCTATTATATCGAAAAAGAAGATATATTTCGAGTTTCTAATCATCTTCCAAAAAAAGCACAAGAGAAGGAAGCTGGGGCAGGTCGGAAACCTTGTCAAAAGGGACCCGATCTAAGTCTTGAGGGAAAGTGGCCAAACACTTTACAATGAACTCGTTGACCTTTTCCAGATCAACTCCCCAAAACCTCGGACGGTACTTCTGGATATACATGAGACCAGCGTGCATCATCAGACGCGCACCTTTCACATTCCCGTATTCATAATGGTAAATGGCCACCGTCATTTGCAGCAAGCCCTTTAGAAAGTAATTTTCCTTATCTGTCATCCAGATTTCCTCCAACAAATCATGACAGGTGTAATAATCCCCTTCGTTAAAAGAAATGAAAAATTCATAGTATTCTTCAGGGTAGATGACCATTATTTAATCCCCTCTTCAAAAATTCTCTTATTATAATCTTAACAAAAGGATTAAAATAATTCATAATTATTAAATAGATCCTTCATAATCTTTAAAAAGGAATTTCTTACTAAAGAAAAGTGCTACAACAAATGAGAAAGGGTATAGTAAGGAAGAATCCACCTGTAAATATACTAACTATCATTTCATCATTGAAAGGGCGATTGATGAAGCATGGAACTATTTCAGAATTTCCCGTTATGGGCTGCACTCGCAGCAATCTTTTTTGCACAGTTCGTAAAGGTACCCATTCAATTTATTGCTACGAGAAGAATTGACTGGTCCCTCATAACAAGCACCGGCGGTATGCCAAGTTCCCACTCTGCTGCGGTAACCGCTTTGGCAACCGGAGTAGCGCTTGAGGTTGGACTTTCTTCTCCCGTTTTTGCTGTGGCAACCGTTTTTGCTATCATAGTCATGTTTGATGCTACAGGAGTAAGAAGGCATGCCGGGGAACAGGCAATCGTGCTGAATAAATTGGTCGGAGATTTTAACCGGTTTGTAGAAGAAACAAAAAAGTGGCCAAAAATGAACGAACAGGAAAAAGTCAAAGACCTTAAAGAGCTTCTGGGACACAAGCCGATTGAAGTTTTCTTTGGGGGACTGACTGGAATATTACTTACGCTTGTGCTTCATTATTTTACAGAAATCTGGTAGGTGATAGAATGCGACTCGTTTCATTATGTCCCAGTAATACGGAATTACTGTTTTACCTAAATCTGATTGATGATTTGGTAGGGGTGGATGATTTCTCTGACTGGCCACAAGAAGTCATCAATCTGCCTAAGCTTGGGCCTGACCTTCATATTGATATGGATAAAGTGGAAGAGCTGAAGCCTGACCTTGTTCTCGCGAGCCTTAGTGTACCTGGAATGGAACGTAATATTGAATCACTTCAGAAAAGAAACATTCCACATATTGTATTGAATCCACAAACTTTAAAGGATATTCAAGATGATTTAATCAAGGTAGTAGCGCTGACTGATAGGAAAGAGCTGGCCAGACAAGTAGCGGAGTCCATGGACGCATTCATAAAATCGTACAAGGAGCTGGCCACAACCGTCCAAATGAAACCAAAAGTATATTGGGAATGGTGGCCAAAGCCTGTTTTCACTCCAGGATCGATAAACTGGCTGACGGAGATCAGTGAACTTTCAGGCGCAAGGAATATATTTGTTGATCGGGAGGTGGCTAGCTATCAGACAGATTGGGAGGATGTCCGGAAGAGGAATCCCGATGTCATTTGCATGATATGGGTTGGTGTGAAGGAATCCAAAATGAACCCTGACCATGTTCGTAGAAGGCCTGGCTGGACTGAAACTAATGCAGTGAAACGGAATCACATTTTTGTGCTGGAAGAACGTCTATTTTGCCGGCCCTCCCCAAGGCTACTGGAAGGACTACAAAAACTTGCCAAGCTTCTGCATCCCGATATCTTTTCCACTGATAAAAAATGGTCGAACTATCTTTTATGATAGTATCGACCATTTTATCAGCTATGCAGCTTGTCCACATTATCTTTCACTGTCCCCTATAAACTTCTGACGAAACACCTGCATCGTTTCTTCTTCATTCAATAAGGTCAGCTCTTCTTCCGTTATTTTCCCGTCACCGTTTCTGATCACGTAGACGTCGAGTGTTCTTTTTCCCCATTCGGAAAATACGTCCTCGACTGTTTCATAATATAGGTCAATCTTTTTCCCCTTGATGGCACTGCCTGTATCAGCTACCACTCCATATCCGTATTCCGGTATAAAAAGAATGGTCCCGATTGGAAAGACACTTATGTCTGCCGCAATTGTTGAATAGAGATCTCTTCGGACCTTAAGTCCTGAATATGTAATTCCATACCCTGGATGATCGGGGTTTTTCCCTGTAGACTCTATGCCTGCTGTATAACCGGTTGCAGATACCGTCTGCTTTTCGTATCCACTCCAATCCATATCCTCAAGCCTTTTGGAAGACTCCACCGCCTCTTCGGAAGAGACAAGTGTTGGAGTAGCAAAAGCAATCTTTAAACTCTTCCAATCCAATCCGATTTTTTTAAAAAAGCTTTTATGTTCATGTTCGCCTGTTTCTTTTGTTGTATAAATTTCATTTTCTTTTAGCCAAGTCTGTATGGTCGATGCTTCCACACCAGATAAAGATTGAAAGGTTACAAATAGCGCCAGAGTAAACAAAACCGCTGTAACCATCCTTCGGCATAGCGTCTTCGCCGTTTTCATGTGATACAATCACTCCTCTCACAAAGTATTTCTTCCCTCTTTCACCAAGAAATATTCCACTTTTGTGAGATTTGTCTAGTAAACACGTTATTTTTCCAGTAAATGTTAACAACCTATTAAGTTTTTCCTACATTAGAGCAGAAAAAAAGAACCGACCATAGTCGATTCTTCGCTTAAAACATTTGATATCCGCTTTTTCTCAGCATTTTTATGACAATACCGGAAAGGATGGCTCCCAGGAAACCACTGATCAGGATTGAGATATCTGCCAGCTGCAAGGAGGCAATCCCTTTCCCGACGGTGGAGAATGCTTCCCCTGTGTTTCTGAAAAAGTCTATCAGATTCAAGTCATCTTGCACGATGATCCATATACAAACCACTGGATAAATGATGGCCATAATCCAGGACATACGCAATAACATATTTAGAAGGAATCCAATTCCAAAAAATAACACAAAAAATAGTACGATCGAAATAAGCAATATAGGTATATTCATACCACGCACCTCCAATACACATCTTTTCTTAGTGTACTGAATGGCTTGATACGAGTCAATTATATTTGAAAGCCAAATGAAAAAACACTATCACATTTGTCGGTATTTTGTCCGAACCGATGTGATAGTGCCATTTATCTTATTTTCTGCCGCTTCCACCGCAGCAATTGCAGGTCTCAGATCCACCTAACAGCAATTGAAAATATCCTTTGCCTGAACAGTAAACACATTCTTTTTTCTCTGTTTGCAGTTGATTTTTCATTCCATATCCCTCCAAATGATGTTTTCTCTAAAAACAGAAATTTGATTTAATTTTCTGATAATATATCATCATTTATATATTCTGGAAAGGGACGAAAATAGCGAAAAACCTTAATGTAAGCGATAACATCATGTGGAATCTATCGCAATCTCTCATTTTCTCAAATTTTCGGAATCTTTAGAAAAATAATTTATAGGAGCTGTACCCAAAGATATCCCCCGGATCCATGGGATTCGTTCCTTTAAGTAAAGAGAGATTCTCCTGATTGATGCAATAATGGATGAGCAGGGAAGTGTCGGGATCATTCTCCAATGCCTCTTTTGTCATAAAAGCGGCATCCGACAGCTCACTAGGCTGGTACAGGACTGCATCGTCTTGAGGCTTGCAGAGAAAAATCAGCATATTATCACTGATTTCTTCTTTGATGACACCTGATCGCACCCCAATCAGGCCCTCTACCGTAACCGTCACTCCCGTTTCTTCCAAAATCTCTCTTTTCACCGCTTCATCCACTGTTTCATTCTGTTCCACAAAGCCAGCCGGAAACGACCATTTACCTTTAAGTCCCCCATACTTCTTCTTTACCACGAGCCATTTTCCGTCATCTGACCTCACTACACCGGCTACAGCCAACCAAACATTTCCTCTTTTTGACATGATAGCAACCCCTTAGACTCTCTTCTATCTATATGTTATCAGTAATTCTCCATAAGAAAAAGCCGCCTATGAGAAGGACGGCTTGATATAAAAATTATAATACGTTGAATTTACCCTTTTTCATTACTAGTCCAGCTCCACCAATCATGTAAAGTGCACGGTTATCAACCATCTTCTTCATGAAGGATGCTTTTGAACCCATGATTTTGCGTCCGAATACTACACCGATCGCATCATCTTCACCTAATGAACATACTGTTCCTTTTAAGTCAGGAGTGAATGTTTGCAATTCACCTTGACCACGAACTAGAACAGCCAGGTTCTTCGCACATACTTCCCCTTGCTGCATCGCAATTTGTGCTGTAGGAGGGTAAGGACGATTAATTTCTTCGTTGATGATCAAGGAGCAGTCCCCAACGATGAATACATCATCATGACCAGGTGCTCTTAGATAAGGATCTACTTTCACACGACCGCGCATGTTTTCGAACCCTGAATCTTCCACCAAGTGGTTTCCACGAACACCAGCAGCCCATACAACAGTGCCAGCTTTGATTTCTTCCACTTGCTCATCCTTCGCAACGATAATGCCTTCTTCTGTTGCTTCTTTGATTGCAGTACCGATTTTAAATTCTACACCCTTGCGCTCTAATGTACCTACTGCATATTCAACAAGCTCCGGATCGAAACCTGGAAGAACAGTTGGGGCAGCCTCTACACATACGATGCGTACTTTTTCTTTTGGTACATCAAACTCGCTGCAAAGCTCAGGAACGCGGTTTACCAATTCACCCAGGAATTCGATACCAGTGAATCCAGCTCCTCCAACAACAATCGTTAAACGATCGTCGCGACGGTTTGCTTCTGTATTGTATGTCGCAAATTGATACTCGATATGCTCCCTGATTTTACGGGCAACATTCAGGTTTGCGATTGAGAAAGCATGCTCTTTTAAGCCTTTGATACCAAATGTTTCAGCTTCATAACCTAGACCGACAACCAGGTAGTCATAGGAAATTTCCCCACCCTTGGTCAACGCAACAGTTTTTGCTTCCTTGTTGATGCCTGTAACTGTGTCATGCAGGAAGTGTACCTTGCTCTTATCAATTACTTCCGACACCTTGTAGCGAGTGCGATCAGCAGGCAAAGTCCCTGCAGATGCTTCATGCAGCCATGTTGACTCATAATGGTAATCATTTTTATTAATAAGAGTGATATCCGCTTCGTTTACTCCGATCATCTTTTGAAGGCGTACAGCCGTCATCAATCCACCATAACCTGCACCTAAAATTACTATACTTGGCTTTTTCAATCGAATCACATCCACCTTTAGAATATTTTTTATTGAGTATAAAAAGTAAAAAATAAAAACGCTAGACAAATCCCACTATACCTATTCTTACAATCCCCTTAAAGGAAGATTTTTAATGATAAATATGAAGAAAAATGTTTGTGAAACACTTCACTAATAAGAACGGCATAAAAGTGCGTAATTTGTCACAGAACTATATTTGCCTACATAACATCATATTCTTTTTCTTGACTTTTTTCAAGACTAAAAGATTGTTTTGAAACCTTTAGAAAATTTAGATAAAAATAGCTGCATAGAAACTCGTTCGACCCTTTATTATTACTATTTTACTGTCGTTTTTTTGAAGCGTGACAGCATTCGTCCCGATGAAAAAAAGATATTATTCTGAATTTATGCTATGATAGGCTTTAGGAAGTTATATCAATGTTTAGGGGGATAGACAGAGATGAACGAAGAACAAAAATTATATGACATCACCATTATTGGTGGAGGACCAACAGGCTTGTTCACTGCTTTCTATGGGGGAATGAGACAGGCAAGTGTAAAAATCATCGAAAGTCTGCCACAATTGGGCGGTCAATTATCTGCGTTATATCCGGAAAAGTACATATACGATATTGCCGGCTTTCCGAAAATCCGTGCGCAAGAGCTGATCAATAACCTTAAAGAGCAGATGTCCAAGTTTGAGCCAACGGTTGCATTGGAACAGTCTGTTCAAACGTTGGAAAAAATGGGAGACGGGACTTTCAAAATCTCCACTGATAAAGAAACACACTATTCCAAAGCTGTCATCATTACAGCAGGAAACGGCGCTTTCCAGCCTAGACGTCTTGAACTGGAAAATGCGATGGAATACGAAAACAAAAACATCCATTACTTTGTGGATGACATGAACAAGTTTGCCGGTAAAAAGGTAGTGGTCTTCGGTGGTGGAGATTCAGCAGTGGACTGGGCGCTTATGCTTGAGCCAATCGCTGAAAAAGTGACCCTGATCCATCGCCGCGACAAGTTCCGCGCTCATGAGCACAGTGTGGAGCTTCTGATGAACTCCAAGGTGGAAATCAAAACGCCTAACGTGCCGGTTGAGCTCATCGGCGACGTCAATGCCATCAACCAGGTAGTACTAGAGAAAGTTAAAACCGAGGAAAGAGAAGTACTGGATGTAGATGACGTAATCGTCAACTACGGCTTCGTCTCCTCCTTGGGGCCGATCAAAGACTGGGGCCTTGAAATCGAGAAAAACTCCATCGTGGTCAATTCCAAAATGGAAACGAATATTCAAGGAATCTATGCTGCCGGTGATATTTGTACGTACGATGGCAAGGTGAAGCTGATTGCCTGCGGATTCGGGGAAGCACCGACTGCCGTGAATAACGCTAAATCTTATATCGATCCTAAGGCTAAAGTACAGCCGCTGCATAGTACGAGCTTGTTTTAAACACGTGTTGAAGACCAATCCTTTTATGGGGTTGGTCCTTTTTTTGCTATCGGGGTTCGTAGTTAGTGCGTGGTGCCCCTGCGGAATTTGACGTTTTTTGTCTTATCTTGCGCTTTGTGCATAAGTGTTTAGTTTTTGTGCATAAAATCTATTTTTTACTCGCATTTAATAATTTTTAACCGAAAACCCCGCAAAATGGAGCGCAAATCAAGATTTTTGTGCATAAGACTAAATCCAACTGAAATTTTCTGTTAGGGATCACACCAATTTCATCGTCATCTGTAACTTTCATCCTCCTTCTCACGTCAAACTTATTAACTATAACAAGACGAGGTGAAAAGCATATGAAAGTCATGAAAATCGGCTTCCTTTTCTTCCTGATCAGTCTTTTCTCTCTACCTTTTTCCTCTTCATCCTACGCCTGCTCCTGCCTGCCACCCGGTACTCCGTTAGCGGAATTGGAAAAATCGGATGCCGTCTTCTCCGGAAAAGTGATCAGTGTCAAAACAGATGATAGTACGCTCACAGCCAAAATCAGTGTGAAGGAATCGTGGAAAGGGATGGATTCTAAGGAAACAACTGTTCATACCGCCATTGACTCCGCTGGTTGTGGAGTCAATTTTGAAGCCGGAAAAGAATATATCGTTTATGCCTATCAGGAAGATGGTAAGTACACCACCTATTTGTGCTCCAGAACAACAGAATTAGCCTATGCACAAGAAGATCTTAAAGAGCTTGGTGACGGTACGATTCCTACAAAATCCGGTGATGCAACAGCAAACTACCCTTCCACTCAAAATCTTGTCGTGGGATCATTTGGTGTATTGCTTGTTTTAGGTGGCTGCTTCTTTTATAGATGGAAATCGGCTAAGTAATACGAATGAAAGCACCGCTTTAATCAGCGGTGCTTCTTTCATGTTCTACCAGGATACACTGATCCTCTCCTCATCTTTGGCGATGTAATAACCTATATAATCCTCCATCATTATTTCCACCTCTTCTCCAGTTTCCAGAACGTGCTTGATGTTTTCAACTAGTCCCGTGTATTCTGAAAAACCTTTACTGGAGAAAAACTCCACTGCCATTTCCTTATATTCGAGGTTGATGGAAGCGTAACCGGTACTTAGACTGAATATAATTTCTCCATCCTTGATAAAAGCGAAGATACAGGAGTTTGGGATGCCATAAAAACCTGCACCATACTTTTGTGCCAAAGCCAATTCATTATCAAACCTGCTGGTAACAGCGTAGAATTCCATCCCATTAATTTCAACATATTCGCCGGAAAGAACTTCTTCAACTGGGTCCTCCTGAATTGGTTCTTCTGCAACAGGTTCTTCTACAACAGGTTCTTCTACAACCTGTTCTGAAGGTTCAGTTTGTAGTGGTTCTTCTTGATACTTCGGCTCAGGCAGAGCACTTGGTTTGCTTGTTGGTATATACATCTCGCCAGGTTGTAAGCTCGGCCATTCCAGCTGTGTTTCGGAAATGACTCTTACATCAGTGTCAATGATTTTACCTGAATGCGGTGTAGCAAGTTTTATCGTATTGGCATTTATTGCAGTTGAATGTAAGGTCAATCCACCTACTGTGATAATTGTGGAAGTTACAAGAATAATGGCTTTTATTTTTCGTTTCATAAACTGGATCCCCCTTTTTCGTTCTACATAATAGACGACCCGGGAGTACTAGAAGTTTCAAAATTAACCATAAATATTTCATTAATGTTACAAAATCATTTCTATTTCAATACAAAAAAGCTCTTTAGCGGAATAATCCTGCTAAAGAGCTTTTCAGCCGTTGTACTATCAGCACTCCTCCGGCTTTCCTGCTTCCGTTGCTGTACGGAAAGAAGAGCCACACCCACAGTTGGCAATGGCGTTCGGGTTGTCGATGGTGAAGCCCCCGCCCATCATGGATTGTTTGAAATCGATTTTGACGTCCTGAAGGATTGGTTTGCTTTCGTCATCAATCAGGATCCTGATGCCGTGCTGCTCCAGCTCGATATCCTTCTCGCCTTTTTCCTCTTCAAAGCCCATGCCGTAGGAAAGGCCGCTGCAGCCCCCACCTTTTACTCCAACTCGAAGATATACTTCAGCGCTTCCGTATTCATTCATCATATCTTTTATTTGAAAAGCAGCCGCTTCTGTAATAGTGATGATATCTTTCATTATTTACACCTCCTAAAGAATTTCTCTCTTAGTTTATATTATACCTATTAATCGTGATTCCCTCAATTTAACAGCTTTCCTTTAGTATATGCATAGTGGTGCCACTTTTGTTATTTATAATAGTAAGTACCGGTACAAATGGTTTCAGCAGGTCCTCGCATTTTTACAGTGCCTTCTGCTGTCCATGTAATAAACAGGTCCCCACCGGCTAAGTGTACAGTTGTCTCTCTATTTCTCTCCGTTTTTCCATTCAGGATAGAAGCCACCACCGCTGCACATGCTCCTGTTCCACATGCCTGGGTGATACCGGATCCACGTTCCCACACGCGAAAGTGAAGTTCATCCTCCGCTGCCACTTCCACAAACTCGACATTGACTCCCTCAGGAAATCGTGGGTCCTTCTCTACGATCGGACCCAGTGTCGTAAGCGGAGCATCATGAATATCATCCAGATAAAATATCACATGGGGATTGCCCATGGAAACAGTAGTGATATGATAGGTCTCTTCTCCTACCTTGAACGGTTCATTCACTAACTGCTCTTGTTTATCCACAAGAATCGGGATCTCTTCGGTTGCCAAGCGTGGCGCTCCCATGTCAACTGTTACAATGTGGACTTTTCCATCTTCCGGCTCCAGTTTTGCTTCCACCAATCCGGATAATGTTTCTATTTCAAAGGTTTCTTCTTTTACAAGACCGTGCTCATATGCATACTTTGCTACACAGCGAAGGCCATTGCCGCAGTTTTTCCCTTCCGAACCATCATTATTGAAGATTCTCATCTTAACGGGAGCCACGTCTGAAGGGCAAATCAGGATCATTCCGTCAGAGCCGATACCTGTATGGACACTCGCCACCTGGATCGCGATGGATGACAGCTCTTCTTCCTTCAAGTCTTCCTCAAACATATTGACATATATATAATTGTTCCCTAATCCGTGCATTTTTGTAAATTGAAAGGAGCGCATGTTTGAAAGATCCTCCAAGTAAAAATATTATTTCCTACAAGTATAAATACATAATACATTGAACACAATAAAAACATCCCCCGTTTTATATGAAAAACCCATGTATCGAATGTTTCTCGGAAAGAAACACGATGACGTGGGTTTTTCTTGTTAGGGACAGGTCCCTTGTCCCACAAAAAAGCCCACACGCCATAAAAGGCGTGTGAGCTCATTAACGTGTAAATTATAGAATGAACATACCTGCAATTGCAGCACTCAATAGGTTGGAAAGTGTACCTGCAATGATTGCACGGAAACCTAATCTTGCGATATCCGAGCGACGGCTAGGCGCAAGGCTTCCTAGTCCACCAAGAAGGATCGCAAGAGAAGAAAGGTTCGCGAATCCACATAGTGCAAAAGAGATTACCGCAATGGATTTTCCACTGAACATATCAAGCTGACCTGCAAAAGTGGAATAAGCCACAAATTCATTTAATACAAGCTTTTGACCGATCAGATTACCAGCAGCGATCGCTTCGCTCCAAGGAATACCGATAATGAAAGCCAATGGTGCAAACAAGTAGCCTAAGATGAAGTCCAGCGTGAAGTTTTCAGCACCGAACCATCCACCAATTCCGCCTAGCATTCCGTTGATCAGGGAAATCAATGCGATGAATGCAAGCAACATCGCACCAACGTTTAATGCAAGCTTTAATCCATCGGATGCACCGCGGGCAGCAGCATCGATAACATTTGTAGGCTTTTCGTCTTCAGCTTCTTCGATTTCCGCTTTGGTTGGTGTTTTTGCCTCTTCTGTTTCAGGAATCAGCATTTTAGCCATGATCAGTCCACCAGGAGCTGCCATGAAGCTTGCTGCCAAAAGATACTCCAAAGGAATTCCTAGAGCTGCATATCCAAAGAGAACAGAACCGGCAACAGAAGCCAATCCACCTGTCATTACAGCAAATAGCTCAGACTTTGTCATCGTCTTAATATAAGGTTTGATTACCAAAGGTGCTTCCGTTTGTCCTACAAAGATGTTGGCAGACGCTGAAAGTGATTCCGTTTGGCTTGTCCCTAAAAGCTTTGCCAATCCACCACCAAGGAATTTGATAATGATTTGCATGATGCCAAGGTAATAAAGTACAGATATTAATGCTGAGAAGAATATAATGATCGTTAATACATGAAATGCAAAGACGAAGCCAGTAGCTTCTGATCCAGGATTACCTAAAACCGGACCGAATAAGAAGGAAATCCCATCGTTTGCATACGTTATTACATTTTGTACGTAGTTGGTCAGGCCAAGAAATGCCTCTCTTCCCAACTCCCATTTTAGTACGATAAACGCAAACAGCAATTGAATCGCAAGTCCGCCTAAAATAGTGCGGATGCTGATTCTGCGTTTATTTTCTGAAAGAAGAAATGCAATAGCAAAAATCACTGCAATCCCCATTAATCCCCAAAGGATATTATTCATAATATTCACCTCTATTAGAAATTTCTGCAAGTTGTTTGTCGTCAGACATCTAACTATCACAATAACACTTTACTACGAAATGAAAGCGTTTGAAAGAACTTTTTTTTTGTAAATTTATTACATGACTTTAAAACGTATACTATTCCTACTTAAATTACCCACTATTAATAAAATAATGTATGAATACCAGAAAGAATCTTTAGGGATGAATAGGCATATAGAATCACTCCCACCTTTCCCCCTCGGTTGATTTGTGGTACTTTTGATTTATAAAGTTAAGTATTTCGAAAAGGATGTGTTGGTATTGGAGCGATTATTCAACCGAAATCATATTTGCAGCATTTGTGACCATGCATACACAACAAAGAAAGTGAAATCTCGCTTCATCCGCCCAATTTCACATGACACGGATTTTTGTTCCATCTATGATTCATTGGAAACAAATCCCTTGCTCTACTATGTAAGTGTTTGTCCAAACTGCGGATTTTCCATTACAGAGGAATTCAGTTCACACTTCCCGCCTGGTACGATGAATGCGATTAGAAATAAGATCCAGAAGCACTGGCAGAAAAAAAGTTATGGGGAAATAAGATCGGTTCAGACTGCAATCAACAGCTATAAATTGGGAATCTATTCAGGAATGATTAAAAACGAAGCTTCCATAGTGATGTCCGGACTGTATTTGCGCCTGGCATGGCTGTACCGAACAGTGGAAAAAAACGAAGTACAGGAGTTGCGTTTTTTGAAGCTGGCAGCAGACCAGTTTGAACGTTCCTACTCAAACGGAGATTTCTCACAGACAAGCATGAGTGAAATCAAACTGCTTTATTTAATTGGGGAACTTCACACACGATTAGGAAATTCAAGACAAGCAATCCGATACTTTCAGCTTGTACTCCAGCATAAAGACAAGGATACCCAAGTAAGATTAGTGGAGAAATCCCGAGATCGCTGGTATGAAATCAGAACCGCACAAAGACAGCTTCATATGCACGCATAAAAAAATCAGCACGCTATAGATGTGCTGATTTTTTTAGAACATTGGATTCTCTTCCAAGTATTGATAGATGTTATCTACCAGCTGCTCAGGTGTGCCGCCAGTAACAACGTCCCCATTTACAAGAGCAAATAGAGAGTCAAAACATTTCCCACAGTACCCGAGGCAACCATATTCCACTATATCCAAGTTAGGATCCTTCTCCAGCACTTCACGCGCTTTTTGAGATCCGCTGGCTAAATTACTGATACAAAACTCTATGATTGGTTTCACCTTATTCACCCCTCTATTGCACCTTCATGCTACCTTTTTTTCCTTATAAGGTCAATATTTTGATTTCATTTGCAACTCTATTCATGCACACTATTCCATACTCCTTTTCTGACTGTAAAATTTTAGCTGATAGACTACATATTTCCTGGTTTTACAACGGTCATTAATCTAAGTATTTTGTGAAAGAATGTTGTTATTTTGTCTTAATTTCGATATACTTTTAATGGTATTTTATTTAAACGTGACATACACATTGGAGTTTGAAAGCGCAAACGGGTTATCATATGTGCGTTATTTCACATAATTTTCCTAGATTACTAGAAATTATTTTAATTAAGAATAGATACAAGCTTGAAAAGGAGTTTAGCTGCTATGAAAAAACTTGTTGTGCTTGGCGGAGGTTACGGAGGAATGCGTATTTTGCATCGTCTCCTTCCGAATCAGTTACCTGAAGATACGGAAATTGTGCTAGTGGATCGCGCTCCCTACCACAGTTTAAAAACGGAATTCTATGCGCTTGCTGCAGGGACCATTTCAGATCACCATGTTCGCGTGACATTCCCGGAGCATCACAAGCTCTCCGTTAAATATGGAGAAGTTACTAGTGTCGATATGGAAAACAAAACAGTTCATTTTGAGGACCAAAGTACCCTTTCATTTGATGATCTTATAATAGGTCTTGGCTGTGAGGATAAATATCACAATATTCCAGGAGCCGAGGAGCATACCTTCAGTATCCAGACCATCAACAACTCAAGAAAAGCCTATCAGGCACTAAATGACTTAGCAGCAAACAAAGTGGTGGCAATTGTCGGCGGAGGCTTGAGCGGCGTGGAGATTGCAAGTGAACTTCATGAAAGCCGTCCTGATTTGACCATTAAACTATTCGACAGAGGGAACATCATTCTTTCCAGCTTCCCTGAGCGTTTAAGCCAATATGTGCAGAACTGGTTTGAGACACACGGAGTGGAAGTAATAAACGGTTCCAATATTACCCGAGTGGAGGAAAAAACTCTTTTCAACCATGATGAACCTGTACACTGCGATGCTATCGTATGGACAGCAGGAATTCAACCAAACAAGGTTGTTCGTGACCTGGATGTCGAAAAAGATAATCAAGGGCGCATCGTCTTAACGAAACAGCACAATATCCCGGGCAATGAGCATGTATATGTTGTGGGTGATTGTGCCAGTCTACCACATGCGCCTAGTGCGCAGCTGGCAGAGGGACAAGCCGAACAGATCGTCCAGGTTCTCGTAAAGCGTTGGAATGGCGAAGCTCCACCAGAGGAATTCCCTCCAATCAAATTAAAAGGAGTTCTCGGCTCTCTTGGGAAAAAGCATGGTTTCGGCCTTGTGAACGAACGCCCGCTTACAGGAAGGGTAGCCCGACTTTTAAAGTCTGGAATCCTTTGGATGTATAAATATCATAACGGTTAATAAAAAATACGTGAATGAGCCAATCCCTCATTCACGCATTTTTTTTATGAAGCGATGTATCCGTATTTCTCCATTTCCGCATAAACGGTTTTCAGCTTGGGATTCCCTTCCCCCACTATCTCACCATTGATGACTACAACAGGGTAAAACATGTCCTCCTCGACCACACGGCTTGCAAATGCCTTCTTCTCATCCTCACAATTTTCCGCCTTAAAAATATCTATATAGGAAATGGTGAAGGGCTGGTCTGGAAATTTTCTTGCGACTGCCGCCTGCAGCCATTCATAGGTTTCTTTGGATGATGGAAGGTTTACACAACTTGGACAAAGCACTTCTGCCCCATATACGCTTATTTCTACTGCCTGTTTGGACATGACTCGGCCTCCATGACTCTTTTTCTTTCATTTTACCGTAAAACGCTTACTTTTTCATAGGATCCCTGAAAATAAGTGTCTGCGTTTGACTCCCTGTCGGCTTCCGTTCCAGGTGTTCGCTTTCCGCGGGGCGGTGCTCGAGCCTCCTCGGCCTTGCCTGCGGGGTCTCAAGCCTACCGCTATCTCCCGCAGGAGTCTCACACCTTGCACTCCAACCAACAGGGGCGGCAAGTGACGCATAACGTCAGCACTATATTTATATATTATGCTGTAAATCCTTTACATGAGGAATACTGATAGTGCATTTTTTTGATTTTTTTAGAATCTAGCGGTTGATTGGAGCAATAGGCGAAGACTCCTGCGGGAGGTAGCGTTTAGTGGAGACCCCACAGGCGAAGCCGAGGAGGCTCCACAAACGCCCCGCGGAAAGCGCAGCCTAGTGCGGAAATCAACCGCGGTGTTTAAAGTGACAAAAAAAATAGAGAATTCCTAAAAACACCCAGTGCAAGGCAATAGATTTTTTATTACATTCGCTATATAATATAAATATGGTATGGAAAGGAGCGATAAATATGTCTAACCCAGAAATCAATGAACAAGTACAGGAAGTATTAGATAAATTGCGTCCATTTCTTCTTCGTGACGGAGGAGACTGCGAGCTTGTAGATGTGGAGGATGGAATTGTAAAGCTTCGTCTATTGGGAGCTTGCGGATCTTGCCCAAGTTCAACTATCACGCTAAAAGCTGGTATCGAACGCGCACTTCTTGAAGAAGTTCCAGGCATCGTGGAAGTAGAACAGGTATTTTAATACAGCCTATAAAGCAAAACCGGGATGGCTTGCAGCCGCTCCCGGTTTTTTTATGTTTTATACACATGTAAAATGATTGGAGTGTACCTCGCTTCCCACGCTGCTGATTTCCAAATAATCTACAGCAAAGTCAGGATATTCTCCCTGCAGTTTCTCTTGTACATTCCGTCCTAAGCCACGCTCGCAAAAGCAGATGATGGTCGGCCCCGCTCCACTGATGCTTACCCCAAAGGCTCCGGCTTTTTTTGCCCTGTCCCGAACGTTGGAGAGCTGCGGAAACAGTTTCAACCGGTAAGGCTCATGGAACACATCACTTTCCATCATTTTTCCTGCCAGCTTCCAGTCCTGCATCATCAGGCCACCAAGGAGTACATTGGCATGACTGCTTCCAAGCACCGCTTCTTTGAATGGAAGCACATCCGGTAAAAGTTGCCGGGATTCACTCGTTTTTGCTTCAAAATTCGGCACCACTACCACCAGTTCCATTTTCGGAACCGGTAACTTAATATACTCAAAGCTGCCATTTCGAAAGGTGGATACAATGAGCCCGCCATAGAGAGAGGCTGCTACATTATCGGCATGTCCCTCAAACCTTGCTGCGAGTTGAAGCTTTTCATCCGGCGTCAGATTTTTTCCACATACGATATTCATGACCTCAATGGCACCTACAATGGCGGCTGCACTGCTGCCTAATCCACGTGCCATCGGGATCTCACTCATAATATGCACATGAACAGGAGGTGCTTTTAGCTCCCAAAGCTTCTCCAGCTCCATACAGACAGTTCGGAGCAGGTTATCCTCCTCATTCAGCAATAATGGGGGGACTGAGGTGAATCTCCACTCATTGGCATATTGCACGAAAAGTGTTACATACTTCGAAACTGCAAGCCCGATAGAATCGAACCCAGGGCCAAGATTGGCAGAGCTGCCCGGAACCTTTATGACATATCCATTCTTATACTCCTTCATACAGACACACCTTCAAAGGATGCTGCCAGCTGCTTATAGCCCTCCAGACTCTGCACCTTCACATTTGCATGCTCTGTTGCGGTAACGGGATCCTTCAAGCCGTTGCCTGTTAATACCGCCACCACTCTTTTCCCCTTCGCCAGCTCCTTATGCTGCAGATGCTTCATGATACCTGCCAAGGAAGCACTTGAAGCCGGTTCAGCAAAGATGCCTTCCCTTTTGGCAAGCAGCCGGTACGCCATTATCATCTCTTCATCTGTGACAAAATCAATCTTTCCTTTTGATTCTTCCGCAGCACTCACTGCCTGTTTCCAGCTTGCAGGATTTCCGATCCGAATGGCAGTGGCTATCGTCTCTGGATCAGGAATGATGCTATTTTTCACAATTGCTGCTGCACCCTCCGCCTCAAAGCCCCTCATTTCAGGAAGACCAGTTTGAAACTGTTGATTGTATTCTTTAAATCCTTTCCAATAGGCAGTAATGTTTCCGGCATTCCCCACGGGTAAAGCCAGTACATCAGGCGCCTTACCCAGCTGGTCGCACACCTCGAACGCCGCTGTTTTCTGCCCCTCGATCCGGTATGGATTAAGAGAGTTCACAAGTGTGATTGGCAATTCCTCCGACAACCTTCTGACGAGCTGTAGGGCTTCATCGAAGTTTCCTTTTATCGAATAGACCTCGGCACCGTACATGACTGCCTGCGCTAATTTCCCTTGTGCTATTTTACCGTCTGGAATCACGACAACACATTTCATCCCCGCTCTGGCTGCATATGCTGCTGCAGAAGCGGATGTATTTCCCGTTGAAGCACAGACGATGGTGCTGCTTCCTTCCTCCTTCGCTTTTGCCACAGCCAGGGCCATCCCTCTATCCTTAAAAGAACCGGTTGGATTCGCTCCCTCTACTTTTACATATAGTTCAACACCCAAATCGTTGGAGAGATTTTCTAAAAACAAAAGAGGTGTATGACCTTCGTGAAGACTGACGTTCGGCGTTTTTTCACTAACTGGTAGGAACCTGCTATAGTTGTCTATCAATCCTTTCCATTTCATACCAGAACTTCTCCCTCCACTCGATAGCTGCTTTTGATTTCCTGAACCATCGGCATACTTGAAAGCTCCTCCAGCAGATCCTCATATCTCTTTAGTGAGGCATGATGCGTGACAACCACTACTTCCGCCAATGATTCTTCTTTCAATGGCAGCTGCAGGATCTTTTCAAAGCTTACTCCTTTATTGGAAAAAAGATTTGTAATATGGGATAGCACACCCACTTCATCCTTCACATGGACACGCAGGAAATGCTTTGCCTGTACTTCATCCTTTTCCTTCAGCGTCTTTTGGAACTGCGGGGATACCATACTCTTTCCGTTTACTCCAAGTCTCATATTCTTCATGACCCCAACCAGATCCGATACAACCGCAGTTGCTGTTGGGAGACTGCCAGCACCAGGTCCATAGAACATCGTCTCTCCCACTGCCTCGCCATACACATAAACCGCATTGTATTCATTTTGCACACTTGCCAGCGGGTGATCCTTGGGCAGGAGCGTCGGTCCCACGCTCACCTCCACCCTGTCGTTTTCTCGGTGTGCAATCCCGATCAGTTTCATTGTATAGCCAAGCTTTTTGCTGTATTCCAGATCCTCTTCAGAGATAGCCGAGATACCTTTTACCTGGACATCCTTCAGTTCAATATTCATCGAGAAACCGAGTGTAGCAAGTATTGCCATCTTCCTTGCAGCATCAATCCCCTCCACATCGGCAGTGGGATCTGCCTCAGCAAATCCAAGCACCTGTGCCTGTTGCAGCACTTCTTCATAGGAGGATCCTTCATTGTTCATTTTTGTCAGGATGAAGTTGGTCGTCCCGTTCACAATCCCCATCATTTTTGTAATTCGATCGGATGCAAGCCCATCCACCAGACTGCGCAGGATTGGAATTCCGCCAGCAACACTTGCTTCATAGAAGAGGTCGCAATTGTTCTCTGCCGCTGCGGCCAAAAGCTCCGAACCATAGACAGCCATCAGGTCTTTATTGGCAGTCACCACATGTTTCTTGTTTTTCAATGCTCTCAGAATATAGTGTCTCGCTTCTTCCACTCCACCCATCACTTCGATCACTACATCAATCTCCGGATCCTCAAGCACCTCTTCGGCATGCAAGGTTAACAGCTTTTCATCGAAATCCACAAGCCGTTCCTTATGTAGATCCTTTACCAACGCCCTTTTCACCTTCACAGCACAGCCTACTTGATGCTTCAGTTTATCCTGATGATTTTCCACAATCTTCACTACCCCACAGCCAACCGTCCCTAAACCAAGCAATCCCAATGAAATCTCCTTCAATCAAATCTACTCCCTTTTGAGGGTCCAGCCCTCTTTGTATTTTCAGCGTGTACATTTGTTTTTATATAATGGACATTATAGAATGCTTTCTACTGACTGACAAGGGGTTATTTTAGGCGTTTTTTGCGTGTAAGCGTTTTACCTACTGGGGGAGTAAGGGATATTTTTTTGAAAATTCTTAAAGACAGGTGATGCCGGATGAAACCTTTTATCGCGGATGACGTATTAACTAGTAGAAACGAGGTGGAGGAACATGAAATTCAACTACTTTTTAATCCCATTCTTATTAATTAGTCTGCTATTGATTCCCACTCAGGCTCTTGCAGTGGAGTTCCAGATCAATGACGTACAAATAGATGCTTACCTCCAGGAGAATGGAAATGTAAAAGTCTATGAAGCCCATACGTATACGTTTGAGGGAGAGTTTAACGGTATCACAAGGACCATCATTCCAAAAAGAGGCACTCAGATAAGAAATCTCGAGGCAAGAGAAAATGAAGTGTTGCTTAAAATGGAGCAGGAAGATAATCTTTACCGCATTTACCGTGGTGGAGACTCGGAGACTTTTACAGTTCTCATTACGTACGAAATTTTGCAAGGTGTTGATGTTTATCCTGACGTGGCGGAATTCTATTGGCCTTTTTTCGATGAGAGCAATGAATCCGACTATGAAAGTTTTTCCGTAACTGTCTATCCGCCTTCTCCAGCAAGTGAAGCTATCGCATTTGGCTACGACGAAGCGTTTGGGACAGAAAAGCTTGATTCGGAAGGAAAGGTGCACTTTGAGCTTGGCTATGTGCCAAGCCATGAAAACGGTGATATCCGGGTAGCCTATGATGCACAACTTTTCCCTTCCGCTCCTTTAAGTGGTAGTGATCCGATGAAGGAAAAGATAGTATCGGCAAAAGAGGAAGGAATTAACAAGGCGCTGCAATACGAAAAGGTTCGTGAGATTCTTTCGATTACAACCTATATTCTATTACCACTATTCTCATTCGTATTGGGATTACTTATCGTTGCAGCGATGATAAAAGGAAGGAATACCAGGAACTCAGCGAAAAGGGAAATGGCATCCTTTTCAGGCACACCAGAGCAGCGGCTCAGCATGCCCGCCACCATTCTGTTCACCCATCACCAGCTGCCAGGCCAAGCTATTGCTGCCGCATTGTTGGATCTGGTAAGACTCGGTTATGTAAAAAAGCTATCAAATGAGAGGTTTCTTGCAATAGAGCGTGACGTACCCCTGAAGCATCAAATGATCCTTATCACCTGGCTTTTTGACAAAATGGGTTCCCATAATGAATTCAGCCTCGGGGACCTGAACAGCTATATGAAAAATCAGAAGAATCATGCGGAATTCATTAAATACCAATCCATGTGGACGCAGGCCATCAAAGAAGAAGTGAAGGAACAGGAACTCTATGATAAAAAAGAGGGTTACAGAATTGCAGTTGGACTCTCCAGTATCCTTCTTGTCCCATTTTTATTTCTGTTCCCAATCTATGACTTGTTTCCTGCTTTCTTCATCTCTCTTGTATTGTTCTTTGCAACCATTCTCTATGCAATTGCCTTTCATCCAAAAACGGTCAAAGGCTTTATTATAATGTTGGAATGGAGACAGTTAAAACTACGATTTCCCTCATTGTCCCAAAAGGACTGGGACTCCTGGACCGAGGACCAGAAAATGCGCGCCTTCATCTATGCGCTCGGTATTAACGAAAAATCGATGAGAAAGAAAAATGAAAGCTTCGTATCCGGTTTCCAAATACCAATGGACAGATCGCACCCAGTCAGCCCTGCTTACTCAGGTATGGATGTAACCACTCTACTGTTGATAGGGAATGCCACCTCATCCAGCTTTCATTCCGCAAGCCGAAAAGCAGCAAGCACAACAGGTGACAGCGGGGGCGGTGCAGGTTCAGGTGGGGGATCCGGCGCTGGTGGAGGCGGGGGTGGATCTGGCGGGTTCTGACTCAAGATATTCATAATTAAACAGCAAAAGGGCCTGACCCCCGCTGCGTTATTGCTTTAACGCGGCGAGTGTCAGGCCCCATTTCTATATTCTCTTACTTCCCGCCCACAACACTCTTCGCCTTTCTACCTTCGAGTACAGCGATGATGTTATCTCGGCATAGTTCCATCATGGTGGTGCGTGTTTCCACACTTGCGCTTCCGATATGAGGCAGGGCAACCACCTGAGGGAACTGGAGCAGCGGATGGTCCGCTCCAATAGGTTCCTTGTAGAAAACATCAAGACCCGCTCCTGCTATTTCTTTCTGCTCCAAAGCGTGAATCAGCGCTTCTTCATCCACTACCTGGCCTCTTCCTACGTTGACGAAGATTGCGGAGGACTTCATGCGCTTAAATGCATCTGCGTCAAAGAGATGCTTCGTGTCTGCCGTAAGGGGTGTCAAGCATACCACGTAGTCAGATCCCTCAAGCAATTCTTCAAAAGACATATACGTTGCTCCGAGTTCATTCTCCGCTGCAGCATGCCTGCTTCGGTTGTGATAAAGGATTTCCATCCCGAACCCCTTTGCTCTTCTTGCGACTGAAGTCCCAATGCTTCCCATTCCAACGATACCGATTGTTTTATGGTGCACGTCGGTTCCTGCAAGCAGATAGGGACTCCAGCTTTGCCATTGCCCCTCTTTAACAAAGTGATGTGCCTCAGTCAATCTTCTTGCCGCTGAGAGCATAAGTCCGAATGTCAGATCTGCGGTCGTCTCGGTCAGCACATCCGGTGTATTGCAAACGATGACTTCGTTCCGTACAGCCGCTTCCAAATTGATATTGTCATAGCCGACCGCCAAATTCGCGACCACCTTCAGGTTAGGTGCGTTCTCTAGCAATTGCTCATCTACAGAGTCGGATAGCATCGTCAAGAGCGCATCCGCATTTTCCGCTTCCTTCAACAGCACTTCCCTAGGTACTGCTTCGCTTTCACTGTTCCACATTTGCACATCAGCTATCTGTTTCAGAGGAGTAAGTACCTCCTCCGATATCTTTCTTGTGATAAATACATACGGCTTGGACATTTGCTACACTCCTTGTTTTAAGTAAACGTTGAATGAATGGTGTGAATAGTAAGTATTTTATCACTGTTTTCCCTATTCTTACATACCTATATAGAAAAATAACCAACTTTACTCTTTTATTTTTTCACCCATTCCAATACAGGAATACCGTATGTTTTGGCTGGTACACCTGCCAGGTCATAGAAATTTCCCAACACTTGTTCATACGTGTCAGAGGATTGGAGAATACCTCGGAGCCGGTCTTCATGCCATTTTTTATCCGCAACTGGCCCGCTCGTGTAATAATCCTCTACACATTCGAAATAATGGATTGGGAAAACAAGCCGTGCATACAGAAGCCTCCATGAAAAGCTGGAGAGGGGAGATACTCTTTCATAGTCTTTTAAGAAAGTTTGAATATGACCGGGATTCATGTCAGGACCCTTCCTGCATTCAGCCCGGATCCATTCGGAAAGATCTCGTGCAGCATGGTCAAATATCCAATCGGTAGGGAGCTTCATCCATTTGGACTGCTGCCAGGTCAAGTTGGTGAACCTGTGGTGACACAAGGTGGCTGCATCATTTATCATCGGACTATCATCAAGCTCCGTATCCACCAAATATTGAATGGCATTCTCTGTCAGACCCATATAATAGGGAAAGGATTCAACAAACAACGTATCAAAGAGATCAACCGGATTGCTTCTTACTTTTTCGCGGAAAAAGAGTTCCATCTGATCAATCCGCTTTACCCAAAGGCTTTTCCATTGCCCGATACGATTGATGGACGTTACTTTTGCGGGGAAGCTTCTGGCGTTTAAATGAAAGAGTGCAAGTTCCTTTCCAACAACCAGTTTTCTGGAGCTATAATCATAAGGCATGCGGAATAGTGCCATTTTCCTGCCTTCTATTTCCGTTGTGTAGGATTCACTTTTATTTTTCACAAAAGAACTAACATATATATCCTGATGGGTGCGTATCATATACTCACTCAGCTTTTGCAGCTCTTCTATCTCGGCCTCCTCAAGATGACCAACCGGCACTAAAATGTACATCACTCGATTCGCCCAGAAAGCATCATAGTGTCGTACTTTTTGTTTTCTTTCCATCCTCAATTCATATTGTTCATAGATTATCTGCTTCAACTTTTGCTCCCTCCTTCTCTCTCATAACCTAAATATATGAGAATAAGAAAGAAAACTTGTTAAGTTGTTTTATTTCACGTAAGGATTCCCTAAAAAGTATAAGTTTTCCTTTCTAGGCAATTATGTATAAGAATCAAATGAATGAGGGTACTGTATAGGGGTAATCATTTTCTCTTAAGAGTGATTCTTCTAAAAAAAATAATTTTCACTATATTATAAAAGATGGGTGAGCGCATGAAGAATTTCAAGGAAATGGATGAAGTAGAAAGAAAGGCTAGAAAACTCTTGGAAGAACGTGGAGTTACCATGGATGACATTGCAGATCTCGTTTATTTTCTGCAATCAAAATACCATCCCGCTCTGGAGAAATCGGAATGCCTGGAAAATATCGATCGAGTGCTTGCCAAGCGTGAAGTCCAAAATACCATATTGACGGGAATTGAACTGGATATACTTGCGGAACAGGGACAGATTCAAGAGCCTCTTTTACGAATCCTTCAGCAGGATGAGGGATTATATGGAGTGGATGAAGTATTGGCTTTGTCCATTGTAAATGTCTATGGTTCCATCGGCTTTACCAACTACGGCTATATTGATAAGCAAAAGCCTGGGATACTCGGAACCTTAAATGACAAGAGCTCAGGCAAGGTGCATACATTTCTGGATGACATTGTAGGGGCAATCGCCGCTGCAGCATCAAGCCGTTTGGCACACCGTGCAGCGAATACGGAATAACAAAAATACTGGCGTTCCCTTTTGAATGGGGACGCCAGTATTTTTTATAAATATTGAATCCAATCTTTTAAGGAATCGACAGTATACGTCGGTTTCTCCTGATATGTTTCCAGATGAGCTTTTGTGGTCACGCCTGTATGAACAAGAAGCGTATCCATTCCTGCATTCATGCCGGCTTTAATATCTGTATGATAGTTGTCTCCGACCATCAGCGTTTCTTCCGGAGCAATTCCTAGTACCTTCAAAGCCTGCTCCATGATTACTTTTTCAGGCTTCCCAATGAAGGTAGGCTGGGTTTCGGTGGAAACCGTCAACACCGAAGTCAAGGATCCATTACCAGGAAGCAAGCCACGTTCGGTTGGGATTGCAATATCTCCATTAGTGGAGATGAATCTTGCACCGTTACGGATATTAATTGCTCCTAGTGCCAGCTTCTCATAGGATATGGTGCGGTCGATACCGGTTACCACGACATCAGCATGTTCTTCAACAAGCTCAAATCCTTTTTCAGTCAGTGCTGTGCGAATACCCTCTTCCCCGATTACATAGATTTTTGCATCTGCCTTATACTCATATATGTAGTTGGCAGTTGCATTGCTGGTGGTGAAGACCTGTTCATCCAAAGTGGGAATTCCGAAGTCTCTCAGCTTTTGTGCCACCTGCTGAGGTGTTCTGGAGGAATTATTTGTTACAAACAAGTACGGTATTTTCTTGTCGTAAAGATGCTGAACAAAATCGCTCGCTTCTTCTATCTTCTCTTTCCCGCGATACATCGTCCCGTCTAAATCGATTAGGTAACCTTGGTATTTTTTCATCTATTTCACGCTCCATTTATTATCATGATGGTTGATTGACTAGTTCATGTTAGCATAATCCATCCATTTAATAAAATAGTGTGCCCGTTCTGTTGGACTTTTTATTAAACAGGGCTATCCTGAAAGTAAGTGTGTGTTCAATTTACTCCATGTTGATTTCGGTTCCAGTTGGCAGCGATCGCTGCGGTGCTTGAGCCTCCTGCGGGGTCTCAAGTCTACCGCTATCTCCCGCAGGACAAGGAAGGCTTCGGCAGCGATACATCGCACGAAGAAAATGCTTGCATTTTCGAGGTGTCTCACACCTTGCACTCCAATCAACAGGGGCCGCGGTAACACATCTACACTATATCTTCCTTTCTCTGGTGTAAATCTCTATATAGGGTCACTGGTAAAGATTAGAGTAGAATGTACCTCTACCTTGCTAGCTGTGGATTGGAGCAATAAGCGAAGACTCCTGCGGGAGGTGGCGTTTAGTGGAGACCCCGCAGGCGAAGCCGAGGAGGCTCCATTAACGCCCCGCGGAAAGCGCATCCTTTGGGGAAATCCACAGCGGTGCTCAAACACAAAAACAAGCGAATCGACCTTTCAGCCGACTCGCCTGCTCCAACATCAATATGAAATGATTATTTCTTAAAAGCTGAAACCGGCCCGAGTTCATTTTCCAGGTAATGACGGACAGATGGACAGAAGGACATTACCGCGTCTTTCCCTTTGGATAGCTTATTCTTTAAGTCCTGATGATCAATGTCTAGGTATTCCTGAACAAGCACCTTGCGCAATCGAACGAGCACTTTCAACTGTTCAGCCAAGGATTTGGAAACCACCTTTTCATCCTCGAGAATATCTATGATATCCTCATAGCTGCCAGGATCGCGCATGATAAATCCATCTATCATCGCGTTTCCCACGTCCAATATCCCTTCGATTACAGACACCATTATCCGTTCAAGAGCTTTA
Source organism: Sutcliffiella sp. NPDC057660 (assembly GCF_042800035.1). Lineage (NCBI taxonomy): Bacteria > Bacillati > Bacillota > Bacilli > Caryophanales > Bacillaceae > Sutcliffiella > Sutcliffiella sp. NPDC057660. The sequence continues at coordinate 104,422 of NZ_JBHVHV010000011.1, read as the reverse complement.
AGCTCCACTGGTGTATCCCATGTTGGGTGATTGGAAAAAATTGTCATACTCTCTTCTATATAAGCAAGTGTTTTTTCCATCTTTTCTCGGTCGACAAAGTACATACAAACATCCCCTTTATGCTGAAATTTTTATGTGATTGGATGGAGAAGCTTAGGCTTTGCATAGAAATAACCTTGCGCCATGTCAACTTTATGCTTCGATAGTATGTGCACTTCCTCCTGCTTTTCAATGCCTTCGGCTACTACAACAGAGCCCGTTTCATTGGCAATCATGAGAAGTCCCTGCAGCATTTTCTCTTTGACAAGGCTTGTATCGATATCCTTTATGACAGATCGGTCAATCTTGATGATGTCTGGCATGATTCGGCTTATGGTATGTAAGCTGGCATATCCTGCACCCGTATCATCCACCGCAATCTGAAAGCCCAATTTCCTTAAGGCAGCAATATTTTCCTCAAATTGCATCAATCCCTCCGTAGAGTCCTGTTCGGTTATTTCAATCGCAATATTCTTTGGATTTATCTCCGGATATTTTCTCATAAGAGCTTGCACTTCTTCAAGCAGCTCTACTTCATTTAAGGTGGTAGGGGTGAAATTGATAAAAACTGCCTCTTTCATCTGACATTGTTCTATAAGCTGAAAAGCTTTCTCGAGAATAATCATTTCCAAATCAAATAAAGTGTTCGTTTGCTTGGCAATGGAGAACAGCTGCAGGGGACTTTCCATCTGCGATTGTTTAGGTCCACGGGTCAGCAGCTCCCACGCTTTGATTCCACCATTCGATACATCGATAATCGGTTGTGCCAATAAAGTGATTTTCTTAAAAGCGATTATCTGATTCATGGTAAATAAGAGCTGATGATATTGCAGCTTATCCTGTTTTTCTGCCATCGCCATGGCCAGAAGATGCGCACGAAGCATACATTCAGACAAGGAGTAGCGATCTGGCTGGAGAAACACATAACCATATTCGAGCATCAGGTTTTTATTGTCCAACAGTCGATAGCGCTTCTGTTCCATTGCTCTCTTAACAAGACTTAGCTTTTCTGCTAGATCTGCAGTGCTGTAAGCATGCTCGTCCACTCGAATCAATAAAGAAATCCCATCGCTATATTGGTCATGCAAACACACGATTTGGTCGCTGGGAAATATCTGGTCTACTGCCTTTTGAAGTCTTGCCTTTACAATTTCGCGGCAACGTATAAACTTACGTCTCCCCACTTTCGTGATGATCTGATCGAGGCTATGAAAATAAAAAGAAATGACTGCTACTTGAAAGCCTTTCTTCAACGTATATTTGACACGCTCTTCAATCGGGTTTCTAAGGATGTAAACGGGCGGATAGTAACGTAAATATTTGGATGGAAGCACGAATTTAACAAGATGTGAGCCTTTTTTTCTATAGAAGTTCTGTATGTGATTCCAGCTTCGCCCCATTGATTGGCTCCCTTCTTCCATCGTTGAATACTTCTGGTGTTTTTTCTTATTTTATCATAAAAAATAAGAAAATTGTCCCATTTTCAAAAGCAGAATAAGAAATAACTTATAACAAGAAAGCGTTTGTATTTGTTATACTAAAAAAAGTATAACAATCGTTACATTTAGGAGGAAGCAATGATGGCAGATAGATTTTTTCTATATGATGATATGGTGGAAACCAAAACACGTTTTGTAAGCTTCATGGGGGAACATACACGCTTTGATCTTGCTATTGTCAAATCGGACCGCTATTACGGCAAAAGCCTTGTCCTTAACATTCAGAGCAACCGTTTCGCGATTATCGGCAGTGATGACCTCGATGAGCCCGGTTATATCGAGCATGCCTACCAGCTGCCAGAAGACGAAGCCGAGGAATTACGGTCTTTCTTGTACGAAGTAGTTTAGTCATCATAATCCCTTCCATGTTGGTAAAGCTAAGAAAAACCTCATGAAAAGGGATGATGGACTTGAGTAAAAAAGACAAGGAACAATACAGTGATTTTACAAATGTGGAAAACTCACACAACTATTTGATTCCTGAGACGCTGCCTGAAGGACCTTATGGCTCACCCCGAGGGAAGAATACTCCTGTTGAAAATAAGAGTACTCCCTGGGAAGAGGGCCAGCGTTATTACAGTGCATTTAATTATGAAAATAAATCCCTGCATGACGACCTACCAAGGAAATATCCCGGGGCACATCCGACACACGATCATCCGGACCAGAAGGAAGAGCCAGCAGACAATAAGCATTCATGATGGCTGTGTAAAACAAAAAGATTGTCTTTGTGTATTATAGCGGTTGCTTGGAGAAAAAGCGGAGACTCATCCGGGAGATGGCGTTTAGTGGAGACCCCACAGGCGAAGCCGAGGAGGCTCACGCAAGCCTCGCGGGTCGCTCTGCCTAGTGCGGAAATCAACAGCGGCGCTTAACAGAGCACTAATAATAAAAGCCCGGACATCAGAATATTATCTGCTGTCGGGCTTTTATTTTCTCATGCCTTTTTCACTTTTTTCAATACAAAGAAAGCACAGCCGAAATTACAATACTCCAGTATATAATCCGGGAGTGTACTGATTTTTGTATCATGTGTGGACTTCTGGTTCTGATCCTCAAAGAATCCACGCAGGCGGAGTTGATTGTAGCCCCAATCCCCTACAATATAATCGTATTTATTCAGGACCTCAATGTATCTGCCTTTGAACGCTTCTTCATTGAACCCATTTCTTTCCTCTTCAATCAATTCATAGCAATGGTTCCCTATACAAATCATTTTCCGATCCTCCATTTCTTCTCTTACTTACATTATAGACCATTCTCCATCAATTTCTAAGACAAAAATATTTCTTAAAGGTCATGCTATAGATAAGGGGGTGTTACCATTGAACAAGTCGCTTAAGCTAATTGCTGTTTTAGGCTTATCCGCTGCACTTACAACTGCCTGCCAATTCGATACGACGCCTGAAGAACGACAGGCCCGAAGCGGATATACCGATAGAGATGGCAATCCGATGAATACTGGTCATCATGACAGGTATGAATTGTATGACGTCCGAAACGGCCGCTCGGAAGATCATGAAAAATTTGGATTTGTCCGCGAGCAGGCTTCACCTGTGAAAAATTCACAACGCTACAATGAGAATATCGCAGCAGTCGATTATGAGGAATTGGCCAATATCATTTCAAAAATGGTGGTACAGCTTCCAGAGATTGACGATGTTGCGACTCTTGTGACAGATGAAGAGGTGCTTATCGCCTATAAAACAAGTGGCGAGGACAGAGAACAGATAGCAGACCAAGTAAGCAAAACAGGATTATCCTTTGTTCCACGTTTCTATCATGTCTATGTTTCAGACAATCCACAGATGATTGCCGACATAGAACGATTCCGTACATTGACTGTGTCGAGCCCTAACATCGATAAGATTCTTGAAAGTACAATCGATACCATGCTCGAATCTCCCCAAGGTAAGGATTTGACCAAAGGCGAAAATGCCAATGGGGAAGGTAAAGGCGAAAGGAACGAGGACCTCGAACAGGAATACAGTGAGCATGTGAGAAAAATGAGGAACAACCAATAAAAGTGAAAAGGGTCAGGCCCCTAATATCGGCCTGACCCTTTTTATTATGCTTGAGCTTGTCTTGCTTTGGCCGCTTCATTGACCTGCTCATCCGCATGGTAGGAAGAGCGTACAAGAGGTCCAGCTTCTACATGGCTGAATCCTTTTGTCATGGCAATTTGGCGCAATTCTTCAAACTCATCCGGATGGTAGTATTTCTGCACCTTGATGTGCTTTTTGGATGGCTGCAGATATTGTCCGATTGTCATAATATCCACATTATTGGCACGGAGATCATCCATTGTTTCAATAATTTCTTCTTTCGTTTCTCCAAGTCCAATCATCAAACTTGATTTGGTTGGAATCTCCGGCTGCATTTCTTTTGCACGCTTCAGGAATTCCAGGGAACGGTCATAGGTTGCTCTCGCACGAACTCTAGGCGTTAAGGAACGCACTGTCTCGATATTGTGATTCAGAATATCAGGCTTTGCATCCATGAGCATTTTGAGGTTTTCATACACCCCACCCATATCTGATGGAAGCACTTCAATCGTCGTGAATGGGTTTTCACGTCGAACCGCTCTTACTGTTTCAGCAAAGATTGCTGCCCCACCATCTTTCAAGTCATCACGGGCAACTGCAGTGATTACCGCATGCTTCAGGTTCATCAGCTTTACGGATTCTGCTACGCGTTCCGGCTCTTGTGTGTCAAGCTCCGTTGGCAATCCTGTTTTCACTGCACAGAAACGGCATGCACGTGTACATACGGCTCCAAGGATCATGAAGGTTGCTGTACGTCTTACAGCCCAACATTCATGGATATTCGGGCATTTTGCCTCTTCACACACTGTATTCAAATTACGTTCTCTCATCAGCTTCTTCAAGCCGGTATAATTTTCATTAGTATTCAGCTTAATTTTTAGCCAATCAGGTTTTCTTATGTAGTCTTCTTTTTTTGCCATATGATCAACTCCAAATTGTCTTATTATTCCAAAGACGACAGATATCCTTATTAAACCCATAGGGAAAATGACATGTTTCTACCATGTCACTTTACCAAACATCCTTCCATTACACAAGTGCAAAAGCTTCCAACAATCCACTTCCATGAATTAGTATTTATTAATTATGAAAAAAACACCAAACTAACAGTAGACAAGAAAGTAATGAAGGTCTTTTAACATGATTGGAAAGGAGAAACCCCCAGTGATACGTTTATTTCTATGTTGCATTTTATTAATAGGATATTTACCTGACCCAGCATCCGCCACAACACTTGAGAATATGACGGACGAGCAGATTTACGAAAAGAGAAATGAGTTATATACAAAAATGCAATCCATCACACAAATACCCTGGCACTACTTTGCAGCCGTCGATCAATACGAGCGCAATGTAAGGCGTGCCAGAAGAGATATTCCAAAATCTTCAGGTGTCATCGGCATCTACTATAAACCGGAAATTTGGGCTGGACCGTTGAATCCGAATCCAAAAGATACGAACCCTAGCCGCATTCAGTTTTTCAGTGGAGTCGGCCAGGATGGAAATGGTGATGGCATAGCCGATTCCACCAATGATGAGGATGTCCTTTATACTTTCGCCACCTATCTCCAATCCTACGGAACAGATAAAGAAAACCTTAAAATTGCATTATGGGATTACTATCAAAGAGACAAAACTGTTGGTCTTATCATGGGTCATCTGAAATTGTATCAAACTTATCAAACGCTGAAGCTTGATAAACATGCTTTCCCTCTGCCGATCCGATCCAATTTCAGCTATAAGAATACTTGGGGGGATGCCAGGGGCTGGGGTGGCAGAAGAATGCATGAGGGAACGGATATTTTTGCAAGCTACGGCGTTCCGGTTCGCTCCACCTGTTATGGAATCATCGAAATCAAGGGATGGAATAAATTCGGAGGGTGGCGCCTCGGAATCCGGGACATCAATAATACCTATCATTATTTTGCCCATCTGAACGGCTTTGCGAAGGACCTGGAAGTGGGACAAGTGGTAGAACCCGGGCAGATGATTGGTTCCGTCGGCAGTTCCGGCTATGGACCACCTGGAACAGCAGGGAAATTCCCTCCGCATCTGCATTACGGTATGTACAAGGATAATGGGTATACAGAATGGTCTTTTGATCCGTTTCCGCATTTGAAATCATGGGAACGAGTGGACCGGAGAAAAAGATGAACAGAAAAAAGCTGCTGGCGGATGAAATTGCCAACAGCTTTCATTTTTTAGTTCTGCACTTCTTTTTGTTCTTTAGATTTTTTTACTGCCCAGTAGATACTGCCACCCATTCCACCCCAGATGACCACAATACCCACTATCATCATGACAACTGCACTAGTTTCCATTATTTATTGACCTCCTTAGAAGAGGAAGATGGTAAAACTACCTCAGCTTTTTTCCATTTCAATAAGGAGAATACGATTCCTATCAAGATCGCTCCCAAAGCAACAATCCAGCCGTACTGAATGGTGAACAAGCGAGAATATCCGCTATCTTCCGCTCCATACACTTCCGCAATGTTTGTACGGATTAGATCGAACATCATGTAACCTAGAACCAAAGGTGTGATGAATGCTAAGGAAATCTTCCACCATGATCCAAGGAATCCTGTCAATTTGATATCAGAAACCATATTGGCATGGTCTTGAAGAGGCTTTAGTTGTCTTACAATCCAAACTACAACGATAACTTGAACAAGACCTGCAAGTGCTACCCCGAATTGGTTGATGAAGTAGTCCGCTACGTCCAGTAGGTTCAAACCGCCTTGAGTCGCAAAGAATAAAGATAGGACAGCGGAAAGTCCTCCACCAAAAAGTACCGCTTTTGTACGGGAGATGTTGAATTTATCCTGTACCCCTGCAACAAAGGTTTCCACGATGGAAATCAAGGACGTTAATCCTGCTAGTACCAACGAAGTGAAGAAAAGGAATCCGAAAAATTGGTTGAAAGCGGGGAACTCGTTGATAACCTGCGGGAATACCATAAACGCAAGCCCGACTCCGCCTTTAACAACTTCATCCACACCTACACCCTGCTGCATCGCCATGAAACCTAAAATACTGAATACCCCGATACCAGCCAATAGCTCAAATCCTGAGTTACTGAAGCCCGTAATAAAGGCGTTGTTTGTAATATCGGACTTTTTCGGAAGGTAACTTGAGTAGGTTACCATGATGGCAAAAGCAATGGATAAACTGAAGAAAATCTGTCCATAGGCTGCCACCCATACCTTACCGCTTGTCAGAACGTCCCAATTCGGCTTAAAGAAAGCGTTCAAGCCTTCCACTGCACCGTCAAGCATCAAAGCGCGCACAACAATGATCAGGAATAGTACTACCAATGTTGGAATGAAGATTTTGTTCGCTACTTCAATTCCCTTTTTGATTCCTTTGAATAGAACCCCTAATGTTATGACCCAAACTAGTATTAATGGTATAAGAACAGAAGGCACCAAGCTTCCGAATTCACCCGGAGCTGCTAATTGAAGATAATCCTCTACCAGGAATCCTACTGTGTCGTCTCCCCAACTTAATTTTAAAGAGAATACAGAGTAAGACATAGCCCATGCGATAATGACGGCATAATAAGTGGATATAACAAATGCTATTGCAACCTGCCACCATCCGAGCCATTCAAACTTTTTGCTTAATCTAGCATAAGAAAGCGGAGCAGATCCACGATACTTATGACCTAGTGTGAACTCAAGTATCAATAGTGGGATACCTGCTGTCAGAAGAGCAAATAAGTAAGGTAAAAAGAAAGCTCCTCCTCCATTGTCATAGGCAACTGCCGGAAAGCGCCATATGTTTCCCAATCCGATGGCCGATCCAACCGCTGCCATAATAAATCCTGCCCTTGTCCCCCATTGCGGTCGATTTTCCATTGTAATATCCTCCCCCGTTGAACTCATAAAATTTCCAAAAAATAGTTGAAAGAGTCCAAATCTTTTCTTTTTTCAGACTATTTAATATAATTTATACATAGTATAACTAGACTTTATGACTATGTCAAAACATTATTTTCATTTATACTTTTCGAGCAAAGTCGACAAAGTTCGATAATGAATAAATATTCATAATATTAGGGGGCATCCCATCAATATACCGCCAAATAAGCTTTTATCCGTGAATAATTATTCTTTAAGAGATTATAGAAAAAATTATAAAAAAACACACTCTCTTATATGCTAGAAGATATAGCACAATAGGAAAGTGTGTTTTTACGTTATCTGAAAAGTATTTTCTCTTTAAGCGGTTTTCATCGCTCTAGTTCCAAATACCAAAATGACAAATGCTATCAATACAACTAATAAACCTAATAATGTGCTACCTGTCAAACCAAGTACAACATAACCGACAATTGAAATGACGGCGCAGATCAACGCATAAGGAAGCTGCGTCATTACGTGGTCGATATGGTTACACCCTGCTCCAGTAGAGGATAGGATGGTTGTATCGGAAATCGGAGAACAATGGTCTCCGAAAACTGCACCTGCAAGCACTGCAGCCAGGGCCGGCAGAAGAAGGCTGACGTCAGTCGCAGCCGCTATCTGACCTGCGATTGGAAGCAACAGGCCAAAAGTTCCCCAGGATGTACCTGTAGCAAGAGCTGTAAATCCTGCGATAATGAAGATGACTACCGGCAGGAACGCAATGTTCATATTGGAGTCAGCTACAACACCAGCAAGATAATCGCCAGTTCCAAGCTCCCCGATCAGCCCGCCAATGGTCCAAGCGAATATTAAGATATAAATGGCTGGAAGCATGGATTTGGTACCAGCCCAAATTCCTTTTCCAACAACATTCCCGCTTATTCCACCTTTGGAAATTTGTCTGAACAAGAAAAGGAAAGAAACAAGCAATGCAAACATCCCACCATAGAACAAGGATGCGGAAGGATCTGTGTTTTCAAAAATGCCAAGCAGTGTAATATCCCCATCAATAGCAGTTGCCCCAGTATAGAACATTGCACCGATTACACCGACAAAGAGAGAAACGATAGGCCATATCAGGTAGCCGATTGTTCCTTTCGTACTTGTCGGAAGATCATCAGCAAGTTCTCCAGGAACCTCTTTTTCCGGATCGTATAATTGACCCGTTTCCATGGCACGGTCCTCATGTTTTTTCATAGGCCCGATGTTAAAATTGAAAAAGCATACAACAAAAACCATCAATAGTGCGGAAAATACGTATAAGTTCATTGGAATGATCTGCATAAATGCACTGAATGCCGAAATATTGTTTATGCCCTGCTTTAAAAGTACCTCAGTACCGATTGTCCCGATAATTACCGCACCCCAGCTTGAAATTGGAGAAATAACACAGATAGGTGCAGATGTGGAGTCAATCAAATAGGCAAGTTTTGCACGTGATACTTTATGACGGTCTGTCAGTGGTCTACTGATCTGACCAACTGCCAATGCATTGAAATAGTCATCAATAAAAATGATAACACCTAGTATTGCGGTTAAGATTTTAGAGCCTCTTCTAGTTTTAATCTTTTGCTGTGCCCAATCTCCAAATGCACGGCTGCCGCCTGTAAGTGAGATGAACGCCGTAATGATTCCCAGGATGATCAGGAAAATTAAGATATAAATATTCCATAAGTTCAATTCTTTATCTTCCACGGAATAAAATAGGCCAAGCACCGTGTCCCAAATCAGGACAAACATCGTAATCGGATTGAAATCTGCCAGTAATAGTGCAGATGCCAGGATCCCTGCTCCAAGTGATAGCAATACCCTTCTGGTCAAAATAACCATCAGGATTGCCAGCACCGGAGGAATCAAAGTATAAATTGTTCCTTCCATACAAAAAACCCCCAAAAAATTGTAATTGGTTTGACCTGTCCAAACGGTTTACAATAACGGGGGCTCTGAGTGCAAAATAAAAAGCAATGATAGAAAATAACTATCATTACTTGTATGTAATGTATGTTATCCTCCATCCGATCAGTAGCCCTCCATTACAAACCCGTCCGTACCGGTCATAATGGCAGTGTTATCCTTATTCAAGATAACCCCAGCAAAATAAGCTTGACGACTCATTCCGCTTCGGCACAGCATCCTTTCTTCTACCATCTTAGGTGTCACCCTCCAGTAGTTTTACTCTTATGCTATGCAGCCTCTACCTCATCGTATGATAAGGGAAGTATATGATTTTATTGTTTTACTATATCACAAAAATTACACAGCGACAAAGGAAATATTTTGCTAGTATCAGCTTACTGCTGACATGCTCCCCTGATTATCGCAATCCACGATACTGACATCCAGGTTATCTTTTAAATTGACATCATATGGCGAGTCCAGTTCCGCTCCCTCCGCCTCTATGATCCGGATGATCGGTCGTTCCGTTATATCCTTATTCTGCCCTACAACGAGCCCTTTTCGGCCGTCATTGAGCGTCACAGCAAGCCCGAAAGGATAGATTGCGACTGATTTTCGGAAAGCCTCGATGATTGCCGGCTCGTAAAGGGATTCAGAACCCGCATACAGGATCTCCAATCCCTCATGAGGAAGCATCGCACTTCGATAGATTCGATGCGAGGTTACCGCATCAAAGACATCTGCCACTGCCAGGATTTTGCCGAACAGATGAATATCCTCATTTTTGATCCCTCTCGGATATCCGCTGCCATTCAGTCTTTCGTGATGCTGGAAAGCGCAATGAGCGACAAGAAGTGGAATGGTGTGCATATTCCGTAGAATATCATATCCATAAGTGGTGTGCTTTTTCATTTCACTGAACTCTTCACTTGTCAGTTTCCCAGGCTTGAATAAAATCTCGGAAGGTATCATCATCTTTCCGATGTCATGAAGAATCCCGCCAAGCCCCAGAATCTCAAGGTCCTTTTGCGGCAACCCCAATTTGATCCCGATGGAGAGCGCGTATAACGTGACATTCAATGAATGGGTGAAAACATAGTTGTCATGGATATAAACATCTGTTAAAAGTGTCGCCACTTCCTGGTTGGTTTTCATATCTGCAAGCAAAGTATGGATAAGGCTCTTCAGGTCCTTGGTTGACTGGTCCATCACAAACCATTTGCTGAGCTTCTTTTCGCTCTCCAGCAGCTTGAAGGTATCGGTAATAGTGGTGATCGCCTTTTTTCTTGTTTGATCCGAAATCATAGTCGGAACTTCCAGATCGCTTGTTCTGGCATCTTCTATATAAACATATGTAACATTCAACTGCTGCAACCGTGTAATCATACGTGCGGTTACAGGGATTCCCGCACTTAACAAGGCTCTTCCCTGCTCATTATAGATAGTTTTCGCTAGCTTCATTCCCGGCTTCATGGACTTAGTGGGTAATAATCTCATAGTTTCTCCTATCTTCATAATTCGACAAAATCTATATATTTTCCATTATAGTAAAAACAATGAAAGAAAACTTCATTATTAACAAATTTTTTATGAAAAATTTAATATAACTTTCGACAAATAAAAAAAGACCTTGCATCGAAGGTCTTTTATATCATTCTCAACAAAGCATCCCTTCCGGACATTCCAACTGTGATACCCAGACTTTCCGCTTCATACGTAACCGATTCCAAAGGGGCATCTATTAATTGCTCAATTGTCCGGACACCCACCGCTCGCCCAGCAATGATCCGACGATCTTTCAGCTTTTCATTCAAAAGGGCAACATCGAGGGCACCACACATGATATATCCTTTGTCACTGGTTACAGCAAGAAAGTTGGTTTTAGGCAATCTGACAGTGATTGCTGTAAAAGTAAAGTCATTAATTTTGATTGGCGTCATTTCAATCATAGATAGTTGTCACGCTCCCTTCTCCTATCAATTTATGACAGGAGGGGAAAAGAGTGTGAAAAATGGGTATTAGCTTAGCATAGCTTAAACCTGTGAAAGCTTTTCTGCTAAAACGTCCCGAAGCAGCTCTGGCATGTAGAACTTCTTGTCTTTTGCACGCACAATGCTTGGATACATGCGCCCAAAAGTAAACATATCGATTGTTCCAATGGAAATGGCATCATGGCTTTGGATCTCTTTCCCCTTTACACGAATGGCTTTGATCTGCAAAGTACCATCTGAGAAAAATTCACTTTCCAGCTCCAATCCACTGAACGCCATCTTCCCCATCACTTCCCCCCGGAAGCCGAGGCCTTTCACCCTCAGTTCTTCCATTTCAGGCTGGATTGATTGTTGAAGGACCTCCCGAAGCTCCTCACCGGTCAGCGTTACTCGACAAGGATTGATTGGATGGGGGCATATGCGATGCAATGCCTCTCTTGTAACAGCACCTGTTGGAATGGACTCCAGCAGCACCCCGGCATTCACCATTCCGATATCTGCATCACACCATTCTTTTAATGCTTCTGCCAGAAAATTTGCAAGGGGGGATGGGGCGAACCAGTCGATGTTCAAAGGTTCCTGCAATTCAGCCAGCTTGTACTGCAAAGCTCCTGACGCTTCCTCTTCCATCCGATCAATCACCTTTTTCACTTCGCTATTGGGTTGTGTCTCTTCCAGGGAATGCAGCTTAGCCGTTTTCTGTGTTATCCTCTTCTGCTCATTAAAACCAATAGAGACCTCTCCGATAAATTGCCCATACTTCCCCGCGCCACAAACGAGCGTATTCCCGATCAGTTTCCCTTCAGGCAGCACATGATGGGTGTGTCCACCGAGAATGACATCGATGTCCGGAAACCTTCTAGCCATCTCCTCATCATCAGAAATTCCGAGATGGGACAGCACGACCACAGCATCCGCCTCGGCCCTCACCTCTGGCAGGATTTTTCCCAGCATCATATAAGGGTCTTCCAGCTTCCAGCCCAAGAGCTCATAAAAATGTTGATAGTAGACGGTCACCCCAACAAAACAAACCTTTATATCACCCATCTGTTTATAGAAGTAAGGTTTTACCCATTCCGGGTATTCTCCACTGGTTTCGAACAGGTTTGCCGCCAGCACCTGAAAATCAGCCTCCCGGTATAACCCTGACAGAGCCTGATAATCCAAGGTGATTCCCTCGTTGTTTCCAATCGTGGCAAAATCATATTTCAATAGATTCAGCATGGCGGTATTCGCTTGTCCCTGTGTTGCCTCGGTGATGGGGTGAAAGCGGTCCATATTGTCGCCGATATCCACTAGCGCAGATGGAATCTCACTACTATTCTCTTTCAGAAAAGCAGCTATTTTAGGGTAAGCCTCAAAATGACTATGTGTATCGTTGGTATGTAATATCCGAATCTGCACGATCTTGTTCTCTCCTCTTTCATTTACGCACATTGATAGCTTAGAATAAATCCAGTTGTTTGGGAGCCAATCCCTCATATTCCAGCTCCAGCATTTCTATCATCCTTTTGGCATTATCAGCAGCATGCCCACCGGAGTTATTGTTGAAAAGCACATAAATATCCTTTGTGGAGTCCTTTATACTCTCCAAATTCCGCTTCCATTCCAACAGCTCTTGCTCATTATAGTCGTAAAGATAACGGACCTCCCGCCAGTCTTTACCGGAAACCGCCTTTGTCCACCCGTGCACATTTCGCCCATGCAGCCTTACCAGAGTGCGTTCCTTATCAGTCGGATAAAGCACGGTAGGGATGGATCCTTTTCCAGCCTGGGGTTCATCGCAAATGCTGTGTATCCAGCCCTCAACCTCCATAAACGTCAAAGTCTGCTCTCGAAAAGGCTCCGAAAACCAGGATTGATTGCGAAACTCAAGCCCCACTCTTGTATCTTTCATCTTTTCCTTGCACCAGCGGATATAGCTCACATTATCCTTATTACAGTCAAACCAGGGTGGAAACTGAAACAACACCATGGCAAGCTTATTAGACTCTTTAAATGGTTCGATCGACTGTAGAAAAGCTTCAAACATCGCATCTTTCGTCTCAAACGGAATATCCCCACGCTGATGACCGGTCATCCCCTGATAGGCCTTTACAATGAATTGAAAAGTTGGCGGGGTATCAGCCACCCATTTCTCCACATTCCGTTTGGGCTGGATGGCATAGAACGAGGAATCCACCTCCACCACCGGAAAGTGAGCAGCATATTCCATTAATTTATCCCTGGCTGCAACCCCTGAGCTATAGAGGGAATCATGGTCTCCCCAGCCTGTAACCCCGATATAAATCATCCGTATCACCTCATTTTTTTCATTTTATCATAATCTTGCAGCCATACTAAAATATATAGTGTTGGGTTTGGAGTTAATTGGTACAATGAAGAAAATAGAATAAGAAGAGGAGGGGGATATATGAAGAATAAGATTGTCTTTTTTGACCTGCTGTTTTACCTGGTAATGCCTTATATGATCTGGAAATATGGACAAGACCCTCTGGGAGACTATTTTGCCATTCTACTATCCACAGTCCCAGGGTTTGTTTATACGATAGTAAGGTTTTTGATAGAAAAGCAATATAATGTGACTGGTATGTTCATTCTTGCTTCACTATTCATCTCTACCATTGTAGACATACTGTCAGGGACCGCATTCAATATGCTACAGAACTCCGTATACGTCGGTGCTGGATTCGCCCTATTTTTCATAGCGACGATGATTGCGAGAAAGCCATTGGGTCTCTACTTCCTGGCAGATATCGCATACCTGCAGGGCCACAAAAGAGAGGACAGCCTTCGTTTGTATCGTCAGAAGGAATTATTGCCTGCCTTTTATATTATTACAGGCATTTTTGCATTGAGGGGCCTATTCTCTGCTGGACTGAAGCAATATCTGATCGGTGTGTATGGAGTGGCAGGCTATGACCGGATCCTATTCTTCATGAAGGTCAATGGCTGGGTTTTCTCTGCATTCCTTGCAGCTGGATTCATCTATGTTAACTTGAAGATCAATGATTATTTGGAAAAGCAGAAGCAGAAGGAAGCAAAAACGGAAGACAAAGAGGAATTTGGAGAAGAATTGGTGTAGGGATTGTCACTTGAGTCAGGAAATCTTGGTGTAGCATTGGGGCAGCTTTGGTTGAGCTTTGGCAGGATTGACGCTTATGCACAATTTTCGGCACTTTATGCACAAAAATATTGATTTACGCACAAAACAACTGTTTGCGGTGAAAAATTTCATTTTATGTACAAAAAAGGGTCACTTATGCACAAACCGCACATTTCGACAAAATAAACCAAAAATCACAAAACAAAAACCCACACCTTCGTGTGGGTTTATTTATTTCTATCGATTACCCAATAGAACCTTCCATCTCGAACTTGATCAGACGGTTCATTTCTACTGCGTATTCCATTGGAAGTTCTTTTGTGAATGGCTCGATGAAGCCCATTACGATCATTTCTGTTGCTTCTTCTTCGGAAAGACCACGGCTCATCAGATAGAACAATTGCTCTTCGGATACTTTTGATACCTTTGCTTCATGCTCAAGAGATACGTTATCGTTGAACACTTCGTTGTAAGGAATCGTATCGGAAGTGGATTGGTTATCCATGATCAGTGTGTCACACTCGATGTTGGAACGAGCGCCGGAAGCTTTTTTACCAAAATGCACGATACCACGGTATGTTACCTTACCACCCTGCTTGGAGATGGATTTGGAAACGATTGTGGAAGACGTGTTTGGTGCAAGGTGGATCATTTTCGCACCTGCATCCTGATGCTGCCCTTTACCAGCTAATGCGATGGAAAGAGTCATACCACGAGCGCCTTCACCTTTAAGGATAACCGCTGGGTATTTCATCGTCAGCTTGGAACCGATGTTGCCATCGATCCATTCCATTGTCGCGTTCGCTTCACAGACTGCACGCTTCGTTACAAGATTGTAAACGTTGTTAGCCCAGTTCTGGATCGTTGTGTAACGGCAATAAGCATCTTTTTTGATGATGATTTCAACTACTGCACTGTGCAGGGAGTTGGTTGTGTAAACAGGTGCTGTACAGCCTTCTACATAGTGTACATGCGCGCCTTCGTCCACGATGATAAGCGTACGCTCGAATTGACCCATATTTTCTGAGTTGATTCGGAAGTATGCCTGTAGTGGAGTTTCCACTTTTACACCTTTTGGAACATAGATGAAAGAACCACCGGACCATACTGCAGAGTTCAATGCTGAGAACTTGTTGTCAGTTGGCGGGATTACCTTCGCGAAATGCTCACGGAAGATATCTTCGTTTTCTTTTAACGCTGTGTCAGTATCCTTGAAAACTACACCTAGGTCTTCCAAGTCAGTCTGCATGTTGTGGTATACAACCTCGGACTCATACTGAGCGGATACTCCAGCAAGATACTTTTGCTCCGCTTCAGGAATACCAAGCTTATCAAACGTCTGTTTGATTTCCTCAGGCACTTCATCCCAAGAGCGCTCAGACTTTTCTGATGGCTTTACGTAGTACGTAATTTCATCAAAGTTTAAGCTGTTCAGGTCGCCGCCCCATTGAGGCATTGGCATGTTATAGAAATGTTCCAATGATTTAAGACGGAAATCCAACATCCATTGAGGCTCGGACTTCATGCGGGAGATCTCTTCTACGATCTCTTTCGTAAGTCCACGGCCGGAACGGAAAATGGATACGTCCTTATCCTTAAAACCATACTTGTAATCGCCGATTTCAGGCATTTTTTTTGCCATTTTCTCTTTCCCTCCATTCAAGAGGTGAGCTCTAGAAACATGGTTCCTAAAGCTCCCTATCCTAAAAATTTATTCCGACTTGACGCCCTTTTCCATGGCTTTCCATGCAAGGGTGGCACATTTGATGCGTGCAGGGAATTTAGCGACACCTTGCAGTGCTTCAATATCCCCTAAGTCCAAATTTTCGTCATCGTATTCTTTACCTAACATCATATCATAAAAGATCTGGGAAAGCTCCAAAGCCTTCTCGACTTCCAATCCTTTGACCGCTTGTGTCATCATGGATGCAGAGGCCATGGAGATGGAACAGCCTTCTCCATCGAACTTTGCGTCTGCAACTTTTCCATCTTCCACTTTCAGCGTTAAGTGAATGCGGTCTCCACATGTCGGGTTATTCATATCGATGGTAATTCCATTTTCCTCAAGCTTTCCCTTGTTGCGGGGGTTCTTGTAATGATCCATGATCACTTGACGGTAAAGTGTATCCAAATTATTAAAAGACATTGCTAAAGTACTCCTTTGTTTTCACTAATGATGCTACCAGTTTATCAATTTCTTCCTCTGTGTTATAAAGGTAAAAACTAGCACGGGCAGTGGAAGAAACATTCAGATACTTCATTAAAGGCTGTGCACAGTGATGTCCCGCGCGAACAGCGATTCCTTCTGCATCCAATACAGTAGCTACATCATGAGGGTGTACATCTTCTATATTAAAGGTAACCAATCCTGCACGCTTCTTCGGACCATAAATGGTGATACCTTCTATTTCAGACATGCGGTTCATGGCATACTCAGCAAGCTTATGCTCATGAGCCAGGATATTTTCCATCCCGATTTGTTCAAGAAAATCAATAGCCGCTCCGAGTCCGATTGCACCAGCGATGATAGGGGTACCGCCTTCAAATTTCCAAGGCAGCTCCTTCCATGTGGAATCCTGCAACCCGACAAAGTCGATCATTTCCCCGCCAAACTCGATCGGTTCCATATTCTCGAGAAGGTGTTTTTTCCCGTATAGGGCACCAATACCCGTGGGTGCACCCATTTTGTGACCGGATAGTGCGAAGAAATCGCAATCCAAATCCTGTACATCCACATTCATATGCGGAGTACTCTGGGCACCATCCACCACCATAATTGCGCCATTTTTATGGGCAATCGCAGCGATTTCTTTAATCGGATTGATTGAACCTAATACGTTGGAAACCTGCATCACAGAAACAATTTTCGTGTTTTCCGTAATAGTTTCCTCTACATCCTTCAAGGAAATCGAACCATCTTCGGTCAGAGGGATATACTTCAAGGTAGCACCTGTCGCTTTAGCCGCCTGCTGCCAAGGAATGATATTACTATGGTGCTCCATATAGGTAATAACTATTTCGTCGCCCTCTTTAAGGTTCGCACGGGCATAGCTGCTCGCTACAAGGTTAAGGGCAGTTGTCGTTCCACGGGTGAATACGATTTCCTCTCTGAAAGCTGCATTGATAAAGTTCTTCACTTTATCACGTGCGCCTTCATAACCATCTGTCGCTCTTGTACCCAGTGTATGAACGCCGCGATGCACATTGGAGTTATACCCTTTGTAGTACTTTTCCAAGGCCTCAATAACCGCCAGGGGCTTTTGAGAAGTAGCAGCACTATCTAAGTACACAAGCGGATTTCCATTGACCTCTTGATGCAAAATAGGAAACTGCTGACGAATCTCCTGGATATTCATTACTTAACTTTCCTTTCAATTACATCAATCAACAGGTTCTTTACCTTCTCGATTGGTAACTGTTGTACTACCGGTGCCAAGAATCCGTGAATAACCAAGCGTTCAGCTTCCTGCTTGGAAATACCGCGGCTCATCAGGTAGTAAAGCTGAAGCGGATCCACACGGCCTGCAGAAGCTGCGTGACCTGCTGTTACGTCATCTTCGTCAATAAGAAGAATCGGGTTTGCATCTCCACGAGCTTTTTCGCTAAGCATCAATACGCGGGATTCCTGCTCGGCATTAGACTTGGAAGCTCCATGCTCGATTTTACCGATTCCATTGAATACGGAACTTGCGCTGTCCTTCATTACACCGTGCTTTAAGATCTGTCCTTCAGAGTTCTTGCCATGATGCACCACCATTGTAGTGAAGTTCTGCTTCTGCACGCCACGTCCAACTACTACAGTCTTTGTGTCACCAGTAGAGCCATCACCGATCAGGTGCGTGACATTCTCTGAAATCGTGTCTCCATCGTTCATCAGGCCAAGTGCCCACTCCAATGTTGCATCGCGTCCTACTACTCCACGACGGTTTACATAGGTAGTAACACCTTTACCAAGGTTATCCACAGTCCCATAAAGAACCTTGGAGTTGCCATTCGCAATAACCTCAGAAACGATGTTGAAAATGGATCCTTCTCCATCATTTGTGCTTAGGTAGTTTTCCACATACGTAACAGCACTATTGTCCTCTGCTACAATCAGTACATGGTTGAATACCGCTTCCGCTTTATCATGGACATAGATTGCCTGGATCGGTTCTTCAATCACAACATTCTTAGGAATGTATAGGAAAGCTCCGCCATTCATCAATGCTGCATGAAGAGCCGTCAGTTTGTGCTCATCCACTTTCACTCCATCTTTCATGAAGTACTTTTGAACAAGGTCACTGTGTTCTTTTGCTGCAGTTAAAATATCGGTAAAAATGACACCTTGGGAAGTCAACTCTTCTGTCAAAGAAGAAACGACAGGTGTATTGTCAACTTGAACATATATATTCTCAACATCTACAAGAGCCTTTACCTCTTGTGGCAACTGGTCTACAGAAGTAATGGAAGTTTCAACAGTATGCTTTTGGAATCCTGTGAAATTCCAGTTGGTAATCTTCGTTTTATCCGGCTTTGGTAACGGAAGTTCTTCCGCCAATGCAAGAGCTTGTAAGCGAAGATCCGACATCCACTGCTGCTCCCCTAATTCCTTGGAGTAGTTGCTGAGGTAGTCTTGATCAAACGGTAATTTTGTCTCTAACGTCATGATAATCCTCCTTGCTTACGCTTCTTGACCGACTGTTTCGTCTTCGATACCTAATTCTTGCTTAATCCAATCATAACCTTCTGCTTCCAGGCGCTGTGCTAATTCCTTGCCACCAGACTTCACGATGCGACCTTGCATCATAACGTGAACATGGTCAGGAGTGATGTAGTTCAATAGACGTTGGTAGTGAGTGATGATAAGACAGCCAAAGTCTTCTCCGCGCATTTCGTTAATTCCTTTGGAAACGACCTTCAAAGCATCGATATCAAGACCGGAGTCGATTTCATCAAGGATAGCGATCTTAGGCTCGATCATCATTAATTGAAGAATTTCGTTACGCTTCTTTTCCCCACCAGAGAAGCCTTCGTTCAGGTAACGCTGTGCCATTGCCTGATCCATTTCGAGGAAGTCCATGTTCTTATCCATTTTACGGATGAACTTCATCAAGGAAATTTCATCGCCCTCTTCACGACGGGCATTGATTGCAGAACGAAGGAAGTCAGCATTTGTTACCCCACTGATTTCACTTGGATATTGCATCGCAAGGAATAAACCTACTTTCGCACGCTCATCCACTTCCATTTCAAGCACATCTTCGCCATCAAACGTGATGCTTCCGCTGGTTACTTCATATTTAGGGTGACCCATGATAGCAGAGGAAAGCGTTGACTTACCTGTACCATTCGGACCCATGATAGCGTGAATCTCTCCGCCTTTTACTTCAAGATTTACACCCTTTAAAATCTCTTTGCCGTTAATAGATACATGTAAATCCTTTATTGTTAACGTTGAACCCATTACTCTATACCTCCAATGATCTGTGCTTCTATATGAAAACACATTCTTGTTTTAATTCTCATTTTATTCTCATTACAATCTTATAACAAATAGAAAGTGTTAGCAACCTTTTCCGATTTGTGACAAGCCCTCTCAAATTATATCGAAAATAAAGGGTTCATGTCGAATTAAGTACATAGTTTATCTTACACATTCCAATAGGAATCATCCTAATTTTAAAATAAAAAAGGGTATGTGATACCTCCATTCATGTCGGAGAAAATCACTTACCCTTTTGCTGTCTTCTATTATATAGAACCTATCCTTATCAAACAAGTTCGTTACGGGTGGAATTTACGGTCTAATTCTGCAACAATCTCCAAGCTTTTCTTGTATTCTGCATCTCGATGCTTTTCTACTTCCATACGCTTGGAAAGCTTACGCGAGTATTCCTCATAACCAAAACCATAAGCCTGATACATTGCCTTTTCCATTTCGCCAGTGTATTTCACGTGTACTTGATGGATAATAAACCAATCCCTTCTTATTTATATGTGTTTAATTTTGTGTATCCAGTTTTGTAGATACCCTCGAAGTATTTGGATTAAACACATATTTAATCATAGCATGGGTGGGAAAATGAACCAAAGCGGAAAAACACTCGAATATCGGCGTATTCCGTTATAATCCTTCATTACAGGGAGAGGTGATAGGCGTTCCTATAATACCTCGAAATTAGTCCTGATTGGAGGTTGTACTGATGGAGGTTGTACTGATGGAGGCGTTCATTCTTTTTGTTATGATGGACTTTTTGGCCTCCACTCCCATTGAAAAAGCCCTTCATAAGCTCGATGATGGACTTTTTGGCCTCCACTCCCATTGAAAAGGTCCTTCATAAGCTCGATGATGGACTTTTTGGCCTCCATTCCCTTTGAAAAGGTCCTTCATAAGCTCAATGATGGACTTTTTGGCCTCCACTCCCTTTGAAAAGGTCCTTCATAAGCTCGATGATGGACTTTCCCCCCGTTCCAATTAAAAAAACCGCCCGAAAATATAAGTCGGGCAGTTCTTTTATTCAACGCTTCAAATCATTAAAATCCGCAATACAAGACTGCACCAATGTCACCGACTGGCTCATCGCCGCACCGCCGCCGAATGCTGCAGTCACACCGCATACCTCGAGAATTTCCTGTTCTGTTGCTCCCTGGTCCAAGCAACCTTTCGTGTGGTAAACGATGCAGTACTCGTCCTGTGAATAGACACTCACGCCAAGCGCTATGAGCTGCTTCTGCTTTTTATCGAGCACACCTGCCTTGAAACATGCTTCAGTAAACTCATTGTAGTGATGTGCAAGCTCCGGCATTTTTTCGGTGAATACCCCTAAGCCCGCTTTATAGTCATGAAGCGCTGCTTCCGCATAGTTTTTCGGTTCATATTGTTCTTCCATTCGTGACAACTCCCATCCTAATTTTTCACAGTGTTAGTATTTGTTTAGGAAGGAGGAATGTATTCATCCGCATCACCATCCAACAAAAAAAAGCGTCCAATGAAGGACGCTTTTTCATAACCATTACTCCCCAGCAGGAATAACAGTACCTTGATATTTCTCTTCGATGAACTTTTTGATGTCTTCGGATTGAAGAACTTCCACCAATGCTTTGATCTGCTCATTGTCTTTGTCTTCAGAACGTATAACTACAAGGTTCACATACGGGTTGTCTTCCGGTGATTCAAGGGCAATCGCTTCTTTCGCAGGGTCGATATCAGCACCAAGTGCATAGTTCCCGTTGATTAGAACCGCATCTCCATCACCATTCAAGTATGCTTGAGGAAGGAATGCCGCTTCGAATTGTGTGTTGAACTGCAAATCTTTCGGGTTTTCTTCGATATCTTCCACAGTTGCAGCAGTTTTTTCCACACCTTTTTTCAGTGTGATCAATCCTTTTTCTTGAAGCATGGAAAGGATACGGCCGTGGTCAGCAACAGAGTTACTCATCAAGATTTCCGCACCTTTTGGAAGGTCCTCCAGGTTGTCATGTTTTTTGGAGTAAACACCGATCGGCTCGATATGAACACCGCCTGCACTTTCAAACTCATAGCCGTTATCAGCAATCTGAGATTTCAGGTAAGGCTCATGTTGGAAAAAGTTAGCATCAAGATCTTTATCTCTTAAAGCTTGGTTAGGAATAACATAGTCAGAGAATGTTTTAATTTCTAGCTCGATCCCTTTTTCTTCTAATAAAGGAGCCGCCTCTTCAAGAATTTCAGCGTGGGGTACATTGGATGCACCTACAACCAGCTTACCTTCTTTTATACCTTTTCCGTCACCTGAACCGTTCCCGCCTTCATCACTGGAACCACAAGCTGCCAATACTAAAACCAATAAAGAAATGACTGCAAAGCTTAATAATTTTTTCATCTGTAAAATCCCCGCTTTCCTATCGTTTGTCTAATTTAGCTGTTATAAAGTCACCAATAAATTGGATAACAAACACAATAATTAAAATGATGATCGTACATACAAAGGTAACATCCCAGTTGTTACGCTGGAAGCCATCAAGAAAGGCCAGATTTCCTAACCCGCCAGCTCCGACAAAGCCTGCCATTGCTGTATAGCTTACTATTGCAATGGCTGTTACCGTAATCCCTGAAACAAGGGCTGGCATTGATTCCGGAAGCAATACTTTCCAAATGATTTCGGAGGTTTTCGCCCCCATGGAACGGGACGCTTCAATCACACCTTTGTCAATTTCCCTCAGGGCGATTTCCACCATACGCGCGTAGAAAGGTGCTGCTCCGATGATCAGGGCCGGCAATGCAGCATCCGCTCCGATAATAGTACCCAGTATCGTTCTTGTAAATGGAATCAACAATACGATCAGGATCACGAACGGAATGGAACGAAATATATTAACAACGGCTGCTACCAATCCATTGATGAATCTGTTCTGCCATATGTTTCCCTTAGCTGTTAAAAATAATAAAAGGCCAAGAATAATACCTAGGAAGAATGTAATTAGTACCGAGATACTACTCATATAAAGTGTTTCCATTGTTGCATCGTACATCTTATCCCAGTTAACGCGTTCAAACATTCGTCATCACCTCCAACTCCACCTGCTGTTCACGAATGTATGCAAGCGCCTTATCCACTTCTGATTCTTCGCCATCCAAGTGGACAAATAACGTGCCATAGGCTCCATTTTGGGTTTGAGAGATTTTCCCTTGCAGAATATTGACATCTATTGCAAATTTGCGAATCAGATTCGTGATGATAGGCTGTTCGGCAGATGCCCCGACGAAAGTGAGCTGAATCACTCTGCCTTGCGGGAACTCGGCCAAAAGATGCTCTATCGTTTCCTGGGTTTCCTCAGGTTCCGTGACCTGTTTCACAAAACGCTTTGTAATCGGTTGTTCAGGCTTACGGAATACCTCCAGAACATTTCCTTGCTCCACGATTCTTCCAGCCTCCATCACAGCTACCCGGTGACAGATTTTCCTGATAACATGCATTTCATGTGTTATCAATACGATCGTCAGTTTTAATCTCTTATTGATATCCACCAACAGATCCAGGATGGAATCTGTTGTTTGTGGATCAAGAGCTGAAGTTGCTTCGTCACACAGAAGTACTTTTGGGTTATTTGCCAACGCCCTTGCAATACCTACTCTCTGCTTCTGCCCTCCACTGAGCTGTGACGGATAGGAATCCTCTCTTCCTTCCAGGCCGACAAGCTTCACAAGTTCAGCAACACGCCTGTTTCTGTCTTCACGCTTTACACCGGCAATCTCCAATGGAAATGCGATGTTCTCTTTCACCGTTCTTGACCACAGCAGATTGAAATGCTGGAAAATCATGCTGATTTCCTGCCGTGCTTCTCGGAGCTGCCTGCCTCTGACCTTTCCTAGATCACGGCCAGCCACATCCACCACTCCGCTTGTTGGAGTCTCCAATCCGTTCAGCATCCGGATCAATGTGCTTTTCCCTGCACCACTATAACCGATGATGCCAAAAATTTCTCCCTGATTAATCGATAAATCTATATCATCCACAGCGGTAACTTTTCCATTTCTCGTTTGGAATATCTTTTTTACACCCTGTAATGAGATCATACGAACACCTTCCTTCTATCTAGCTTTTCTTAGCTTACCCACACAAGTTAATAGAAAACAAAAAATCCTTTCCGCAGCAATGAGCAGAAAGGATTAAATATTAAAAAAGTCCTTTCTCTCATCTATCAAAGCAATCGTATGCTTTGTGTGAATTGGCACCATTTCAACAATTCCTTGTTGACGGTTGCCGGGTTTCATAGGGCACGTCCCTCCACCTCTCTCGATAAGAGATAACAATATTCAATTAAGTATTTGGGTAAATCAGATTATTTTTTAAGTAACGAGTGTAATCGTATCACGGTGATATTGGTCTGTCAAACAAAAAAACTATAAAATTTGCAAAGCCTCTTTTTCTACCGTAAGGGCAATCGTTTTTTGCTCCACAATCTCCCCATCACACTGAATGACCAATTCTTTCTCCGGTGTAATGAAGATGTCTTTACCTTTTAGCATCGTAACATTTTTATGGGTAATATGTTTCCCTGAAAAAGCACTAGGGAACACCATCAACAACTCCCATCGGTTTACTCCATGCAGGACGCAGATATCCAATAAGCCATCATCCGCTTCTGCGTCCGGACAAATTTTGATGCCTCCCCCATAATAGGGAAGATTGGCAACGGAAATCATCCACACTTCCTTGAAATGATGGATATCCTCATCTATTTTGATGGTTGCTGAGGTAGGTTCATATGTAAACAATACTTTTATCAAACTGTATATGTAAGAAAAACTGCCCAAGTTCAATTTATTAAGCAGCTTCTTTACCTTGGATTCGTTCGTTACCTTGGCAACTTTGCCATCAAAGCCTATTCCGGCAATTGTAATGAAAAATTCATGACCGACCCTTCCCAAATCCATTTTTTTCACTTTACCTGTCAGTATTCGGTTCAACGCTTTTTCATGATGCTTTGGAATCTGCAGACTTCTTGCAAAATCATTGCCGGACCCTGCCGGAATTATTCCCATCGGCACATCCCTATTTGCTATTGAATTAGCTACCCCATGGATCGTTCCATCTCCACCAACTACCACTATGGCTGAAATATCCTTATGGATGATGCTTTCCACAAGCATAGCATCCTGGTCGGAACCATCAGTAAACAGAACCTTATAATCAACCCTCTTGGCTTCCAAGAGATTTTGAACCTTCTTCCATATAACAGAGCCTTTTCCATTGCCCGAAGTCTTGTTCACAATAAAATAATACATATTACCACTCCGCTCCACATCTGCTTCTCCATTCTGTAAACAACAATTTCGCCAGCATCAAAGCATAATCCTCTATTTGGGACAGAAGAGCGGCTCAAACCTTATGAATGGGCTTCCTTAGATAGAATCAAAAGGGAATCCAGCAAAAGAAATTGACGAAAGCTCCCCCGGAAAATCAGTTTATCATTCGTAAGCTTTACCGCTCCATTAAGGAGTTCACAAAGAATGTCTGATGGTCCCTCCACCTTGATATCCAAGGATTCAAAGCTGTCAATCAATTCTATTTTATCTCGGCTTATGATAAATATCGAACTGTCATTTTCTGATACCAAACAACAGGTAAGTGAATAAGCAGGCAATATTTCGTGGATATGCGCTTTCTTTCTTACTCTATCTAGAAATACCTCCAACATGCTTTTCATTGTGTTTCCCCCTTTTTATACTACCAATATTCATGAAAAAGAGGGGAAATCCTGCATGTGCTTTCCAACAAATATCGTGGTTATTTGCTTTTCGGGTTTCATTTCCCAAGAAATATGTCAATCTATGATGTCTTAAGCCTTGCTTTTTGATAGGTTGCCGTCGATTTTCCTCTGAATGCCAAATAAAAGTAAGTCGAACTTGTCAAATAAAGGACAGCAGTAATGGAGAACACGATAGCATAACCCCAATAATCCCCGTACATCAATACGATGGTCATCGAAACCGGTCCCATACTTGCCCAACCAAGAGAGAATACCATCTGGCTGATGGAATTCGCAAAACCCTTAAGCTTATCATCCACTTTTTCCATCATCATGGAGGAAATGATTGGATTGGCTGCGTTCATCAGTGCCTGTCGGAACAGAAATCCCAGCGCGGCCAGCCAGAAGGTATGCGTAAATGCCGTAATCATCATAAACGGAAGCGACAATAGCTGGAGAATCACGACTGCCCGTATATCTCCTACGCGTCTCACCAGCGCGGGACCGATGATCATAGCAACTGCCGTCACCGCTTGACCCAATGACAGTACAAGCCCGATCGAGGAATTGGAAGTATGGAAACGATCCGCAAAATATAAATTGAGATAAGGAATGACGAGCCCCGACCCGAAACCAATGAGAATCTGTGCTGCAGCAAACATAATGATCAACTTCAATTGGCCCTTTGGCATAGAGGTAAAAAGCCCTTTTAAAGAAAATCCGGTTTTTTCTATTTTCCTAGGAGTTTCTGTTGTTTTAAGGAGTGGGAATAAACCGATAAAGAAAATGACGCTACCTATCAGCAATGTAAGCCTGACGCTCCATACCGGACTTAATCCAACAAGATGGAGGAATAGATCTGTCAAAGTACCCCCAAGGAGATTACCGACCACATTCGCTCCCATCATCACTGCGAAATGGTAGCTGAACAGTTTGACTCTTTCGGACTTTGTGGAGATCTCCGCAAGCCACGGTACACCTGTAACCTGGATAAATGCCATCGCAATCCCGGAAATGAAGGAACTGATCAGAAGGAGGGACTGTAGTTCAAAAATGCTCCGAAATAGCATGAAGATGCCGGTAAACAGCACTCCATATATCATCATTCTACGCCTGCCAAGCTTATCGCTCATAATCCCTGCAGGAATGAGGATAATGGCTGCCGCCAAGGAAGCCATTGCAATCATGCTTCCATTCACTGTTTCGCTGTATCCCAGTTCCCTGATGTAGAAATTGTAGACGATCATGAAAATCCCCAACCCTATCTGGGTGAGGATATTGACCATAAATAACAATTGGATATTGCGGTTATATTGTTTGAATGACTGAAGCCATCGAAAGTTTTTCATCTTGTGCCCCTTGTGTTTTTTATTTCGCATCCCTAAACAAATTTACTCCTTTTTCTGAAAAATGGCAAGAGAAAAATTACTTGGTTTACGTTCATCTTTTGGGGCGAAATCAAAGAAAAGAAGACAGGAACATTTTACTGTTTCTTGCCTTCTTCTATTAGTGGCTATAATCTTTACTTTCTATTTCCTGCAATTCAATTCTATCCAATGCATTATATGTCGGTTCTATAAAACACCGCTGTTGATTTCCGCACTAGGCGCAGCGATCCAAGGGGCGGTGCTTGAGTCTCCTCGGCTTTGCCTGCGGGGTCTCAAGTCTACCGCTACCACCCGCAGGAGTCTTCGCCTATTGCTCCAATCAACAGCTAGTTACATAAATTTCATTAACAGCGTCTTTTATATTTATCTGATTGTTTCATAATGCATTTCGGCAAATTGCTTATAGCGTCTTACATCCAATAGCTTCAATCTGTTTTCATGGTCTCCTGGCATGAACAAGGGAATACCGCGACCGATGATGGAAGGGGCAATTTGAATGATGAATTCATCCACCAGCTTATCTTTTAGAATCGGGTCCAATACCTCTCCGCCACCGACAATCCATATCCTTTTACCTTGCTTGTTCTTTAAGGATTTAGTGAATTCTGCTACATCTTCATTGATGAAAGTGACGTTCTCATTTGATCCTGTCATAGTACGGGAGAAAACATAGCATTCCTTTCCTTTATACGGAAATTCATCCGGTGAAAGAATCAGAATCTGTTCATAGGTTTTACGCCCCATCACAATGGTATCTATGCTGTCGTAGAATTCTTGATAGGTGGTGTCCTCCTCCCCTTCCGTACCGATCAGCCAATCCAATGAATGATCCTCACGTGCTAGGTAGCCATCCACACTGATTGCTCCGTAAAATAGCACTCTGCTTTGATTGCTCATATATTAATCCTCCTTCAACGAACTGGTGTTCTTAATTATAAATTACCTGTAACAGTAAATCAAACGTAAACACACATAAAAAAACACCCCGCTAAAGGTGTTTTTTACTTACTCATTCTTATATTTTTGAAATAGCATAAAGAGGTGCTCCACCGAGTGGAACGCGTACAATTTTTCATGGATGGTTCCTTTTCTGAATATCATCAGGCAGGGAACACTTTCTATTTCCCATTGGATCGCGAGCTCCCGAATGTAATTGACATCGAGCATGCCATACTGATAGGACGGAAAAAGCTCTTTTGTCACTTCAAGCATCCTCCTGGCTACCTGGCATGTTCCGCACATGGGAGTGTAAAAGTACACAACTGTCACCTGGTCTTTCTCTATTTCATCTAATAGCTGTTCTTTTGTCCAATCCTTCATTTCCTCATCCTCGTTGCATAATGCTTATTATAAATAGTGTGTATGAATATCGATATTTGCACTTAGCAATACAGTCGCAATATGCTGGTAGGGAGCGCTTGCTACCTCCCGATACATGCGATCGATATAGAGATGCTCCGCTTCCGGGAATTCCCGCTTGAAAAGCCTCCGCAGTTTGTCCCCGGAATCATCGGAGTCCACTAAAATATACACTTCCTTATCATATAGGTCTTCCATCAATTCGTCTAATCGTGTCACACTTATTGTGCCATTCGTACATATGATATGAACGGGTTCGTTGATAATCTGCTGAATCCTTTTTTTATCCGATTTCCCCTCGACAATGATGATTTTGTCTACATCGATCATTTCCATACCCATCACCTGTTCTTAAAAGTGTATAAAGCAACCATTCTTTATACTATTCATATTCTGCTTACTATGAATGTTCCCCTTTTTATTGAATATAAGTGCAGTTAATAGAAAAAAGGGGCGGAACTTTATAAGGTCCCAACCCCACCGATGGCTAACACCATCCATTTTCGTCGTCGCAATCTACATATTTGGCATCTTTTTCAGACGGTACCTGAACCTGTTGGAAAATATGGCTTCCTTCCTGTTCGTACCCGTTTTTCAACGAATATTGGTTCCCTCGTTCCGTGAAAGTCACTTGACCGATGGATTCGTTCTCCACGTAAAGATTGAATCCTTGATCCGACAACTTCCCGACAACTCGATCTGTGATGTCTAACCGTTTATTTTCCAAAGTCATTCCATATCACCCTTTTAGACTGTATTGGCAGCTAAATTTATGGTGCCCGGAATGGTGTCTGGTTATTAGTCTTCTTTTGTCATTGCCTCGTACTGCTCAGCAGTCATAAGCTTGTCCACTTCGCCTGCTTCCGTTGGCTCAACAACGATCATCCAAGCTTTTTCGTAAGGGGACTCGTTTACAAACTCAGGGCTGTCATTCAGGTCTTCGTTTACTTCTACCACTTTCCCACTGATAGGAGCGTAAAGTTCAGAAACCGTTTTAACCGATTCTACACTTCCAAATGGCTCATCTGCAGAGATTTCATCTCCAACTTCAGGAAGTTCCACAAATACGATATCTCCAAGCTCGGATTGTGCAAAATCAGTGATACCAACGCGTACTTTTTCGCCTTCTACTTTTACCCACTCATGTTCTTCGGAATAGCGCAATTCTTTAGGTGTGTTCATCATTCTTGACCTCCATAAAAGTGATAGTATTTAGAACTCATACCGCAAAAATTGCGGTAAGAAATGAGCTTTCTTATTTCCAGGTGTCTTCAAACAGCTTTTCATTGAAACCAACAGTCACATTGTTGCCGTCGGTTGTGATCGGGCGTTTGATCAGCATGCCATCTGTTGCCAATGTATCCAGCATTTCAGCTTCGGACATGGTCTTCAGTTTGTCCTTCAAGCCCAGTTCGCGGTATTTCATGCCGCTGGTGTTGAAGAACTTCTTCAATTCCAATCCGCTTTTCTTGTATAGTTCCTCCAGCTCTTGGCTGGAAGGCGGATTTTCAACAATATGTACTTCATTCAGTGCTACATTATGCTGCTCTAACCACTTTTTTGCATTCCTGCAAGTGCCGCATTTCGGATACCAGTAAAATGTCACATTCATTACGTTTTGCACCACCTTACATACAAGAATTTACTCATATATTGTAGCACAAAGGAGAAGATTACTCCTAATTTTCAACACGCTATTTTCTATTATTCGACCTATTTTGCATAAATCCTTCTTCAAAAAAAATAAAGCGCTTGGAGAATTCCAAGCGCCTTATGGTAAGAATGGTTATACAGTGTACTTCTGTGCATCCAATACTGCAGCTGCGATTTCGCGTTTTTTTGCTACTACATTGATTGGTGTGTGGCGTGTGAATTTGCGAAGCGCGGAAAGCATCATGCGCAATGTGTCGCCGGTTTCTGCTGCAATCAACGTTTCTTTTGCATCCGCTTCGATCTGGTTGAATGCCTCTTGGCAGAATACTTGCGTGTAAAGGATCTTTTGCTTGTTCTTTTCTTCACCTGACTTGGCAATCGCCTTTTCTGTACGAAGGACTGCAGACTCCATGGAGTAGACATTGCTGATGATGTCAGCGATGTTGACAAGCAACTCTTGTTCTCTTTCCAACGCTTTTCCATATTTCTGTGCAGCTAAGCCTGTCATTAAGATGGCAATTTTCTTCGCGTTCTTTACAAGATATCTTTCCTGTTCCAATACGCCATCGCCAACTTCCTCAGGCATAAGCATCATCAATTCTTCCTGTAGGCTTTGAGCTTTTTGGATCAGTGGAAGTTCCCCTTTTAATGCTTTTCGTAAAAATGTGCCTGGCACCAATAGGCGGTTGATTTCGTTTGTCCCTTCAAAGATACGGTTGATACGGGAGTCACGGTACATTCTTTCCACTTCATATTCAGCCATGAAACCGTAGCCTCCATGGATTTGAACCGCTTCATCCACTACAAAGTCCAGTGTCTCAGAACCGAATACTTTATTCAGGGAACACTCAATTGCGTATTCCGCTACTGCTTTTGCAACAGCATTAGGATCTTTCTCCTCTTCCTTCGTCAGTCTGCCCATGCTGTCTTCAAAAAGACCAACTGTACGATAAACGGAGCTTTCCGTTGCATATGTTTTTGTCGCCATGTTTGCCAACTTCTCCTGGATTAAAGAGAACTTGGCGATTGGCGTTTTGAATTGCTGACGCTGGTTGGCATAAGTGGCAGCCAGCTCGATTCCACGCTTGGAGCCCCCAACAGTCCCTACCGCCAATTTGTAACGGCCGATATTCAGGATATTGAATGCGATAACGTGGCCGCGGCCAATTTCACCTAGCAGGTTTTCTTTCGGAACCTTCGCATCTTCCAAAACCAAGGTACGAGTAGAAGAGCCTTTGATACCCATTTTCTTTTCTTCCGGCCCAGTGGATACCCCTTCATACTCACGTTCCACGATGAAAGCGGAGAAATGCTCGCCATCCACTTTTGCATAGACAACAAACACATCTGCAAATCCTGCATTGGTAATCCACTGCTTTTCACCGTTCAGGACATAGTGAGTGCCTTCTGCGTTCAATTTAGCGGTTGTTTTTGCGCCAAGTGCATCAGAACCTGAACCAGGCTCTGTCAATGCATAGGCTGCCAATAATTCACCGGATGCAAGCTTTGGCAGATATTTTTGCTTTTGGTCTTCATTTCCGAAGAGGACGATTGGCAGTGAACCGATTCCTACATGTGCTCCATAGGATAAAGAGAATCCGCCCGCTCTTGAGAATTTTTCCGTGATGAGGGAAGAACTGATTTTATCCAGCCCGAATCCGCCGTATTCCTCCTGTACATCCGCTCCTAAAAGTCCAAGCTCTCCAGCTTCTTTCAAAAGCTTTACAGAGATATCGAAGTTATGGTGCTCGATCTGCTCCAGATTCGGGACCACTTCATTTACCACAAACTCCTCAGTCGTTTTGGCAATCAGTTTATGCTCATCCGTGAAGTCCTCAGGTGTGAACACTTTTTCAGCTGCAATATCATCCAGCAGAAAGCTACCGCCTTTTACTACATTTTCTAATGTATTTGACATATCATTTTCCTCCTTGAAATGGTTTTTCTATGCTAATAATTCGAACACGCCAGCAGCACCCATACCGCCGCCGATGCACATGCTGACAATTCCGAACTGCTCGTTGCGGCGCTTCATTTCGTGAAGCAGCGTCAGTGTTAATTTAGATCCCGTACAACCCAGTGGATGTCCGAGTGCAATGGCACCACCATTTACATTCACCTTGTCTTCATCAAGCCCAAGCTCACGCATAACCTGGATCGCCTGGGAAGCAAAGGCCTCGTTCAGTTCAAGCAATCCGATATCGGAAAGCTCGAGTCCTGCAAGCTTTAACGCTTTTGGAATCGCGACTACCGGTCCGATACCCATCACTTCCGGTGGAACCCCTCCAACTGCAAAGGAACGGAATTTTGCGATTGGCTTCAAGCCCAACGCCTCTGCTCTTTCCCTTTCCATAACAAGTACGGATGCCGCACCGTCACTAGTCTGGGAAGAGTTACCGGCTGTGACTGACCCTTTTATATTGAAAGCAGGTCTCAGTTTTCCTAAAACATCAAGAGTGGTACCTGGTCGCACACCTTCATCCTGGCTGAAGGTGAAGCTTGATTCCTGAAGTTTGTGATTAGCACCAACTTTTCGTACGGCTACATCAACAGGAACGATTTCGTCGACAAACTTGCCTTCCTGGATCGCTCTTGCCGCTCTTTCATGGCTTCTCACAGCAAAAGCATCCTGATCTTCACGACTCACACCATATTTGGACGCAACCTGCTCGGCTGTGTGCCCCATACCCATGTAGTACTCCGGCGCTGAATCTACAAGTCTTGCGTTTGGACGCACCGTATGGCCGACCATCGGCACCATGCTCATGGATTCCGCTCCGCCTGCAAGGATGCTTTCAGAATGGCCAAGCATGATCCGCTCTGCAGCATAGGCAATTGTTTGTAACCCTGAAGAGCAGTATCTGTTGATGGTAATGGCTGGAACACTGGATGGAAGTCCTGCCAATCCACCGATATTTCTTGCCATGTTCAATCCTTGCTCCGCTTCCGGCATCGCACATCCAAAGATGAGGTCATCGATTGGACCATCGTAATTGCCAGCTCTTCTTAATGTTTCTTTTACTACCAATGCCCCTAGATCGTCTGGTCGTACTGTAGCTAAAGATCCTTTTTTCGCTCTGCCTACTGGTGTTCTAGCACCAGCAACTATCACCGCTTCTTTCAAAGTGCTCCCCTCGCTTTTCTAGTAGTTTAGTATTCTATGAATAGATTAGTTGCGTAATGGTTTTCCTTTTACAAGCATGTGCTGCATCCGCTGCTGGGATTTCACTTCCCCTACAAGGCTCAGGAATGCTTCGCGCTCAAGATCCAATAGGTACTGTTCATCTACTTCCGTGCCATATGGTACATTTCCGCCAGCGATGACATGTGCCAGTTTTTTGGCTATTTTCAGGTCATGCTCAGAGATGAATCCTGAATACTGCAAGTTATAGGCACCAAGCATCAGTGTGGCATAGCCTGTTTCCCCTACCACTGGGATCTTTTTGCGTACCGGTGGAGTGTAGCCTGCTTCAAACAAATGAAGTGCCGCTTGCTTTGCATCATGTATGAGATGATCGCCGTTAAAGCTGATTTGATCTTTGTTATTCAGCAGGTGCAGATTTCTCGCTTCTGCAGCTGATGTGGATACCTTTGCAGTCGCAATCTGCTCGAACACCTTGTTTGCCACTTTTTGCAGGTCATAGTCCAATCCCTCTGGCATGCTGTTCAAGTGCTTGATATACAGCTCTTTGTTACCGCCTCCACCAGGGATGAGTCCTACTCCCACTTCCACAAGGCCCATATACGTTTCGCTGGATGCCTGAAGCTGGCTTGTCGGTAGGCATATTTCCGTACCGCCGCCGAGTGTCATGCCGAATGGTGCAGCGACTACCGGCTTAGGACTGTATTTGATTTTCATCATCGCTTGCTGGAAGTGCTTCACAACCATATCGATTTCGAAATAGTTGTCATCCTGCGCTTCCATCAGTATCATTGCAAGGTTTGCCCCTACGCAGAAGTTCTTGCCCTGGTTGCCGATGACAAGACCTTTATAATTCTTATCCACTTCCTCAATCGCGTAATTGACCATTTGGATGATATCAAGCCCTATTGCGTTATTAGGCGAGTTGAATTCCAGTAGTGCAACATCATCCCCAAGATCGATCAGGCTTGCTCCGGAATTCTTTTTGATGACGCCCTTTGTTTCTTTCAATGTTTTAAGGTGGATAACCTTTTTGTTCACATTCATTGTTTTGTATGTGCCATTGTCATAGTAGGAAGTGGTCCCGTTGTCTTTTTTATAGAAAGTGCGGTGGCCATTTGCCAATAGCTCATCCACCCACTTCGGAACCGGGATTCCGTCTTCCTTCATTTTCATGACGGACTCTTCGACACCGATTGCATCCCATGTTTCAAAAGGTCCATGGTCCCAGCCGAAGCCCCACTTCATCGCCTGGTCGATTGCCCCAATATCATCCGCAATTTCCCCAAGAAGTTCTGCAGAATAGCTCAGAACCGGCGCAAGGATGCTCCAAAGGAGATTGCCTGCACGATCGTCCGCGTATACAAGCGCTTTCATTTTATTGCTGTAGCCTTTTGCCTGCTTGCTCATTTCCAATGCCGGCGTTTTCAATTTTTTTCTTTGCTCATATTCAAATGTCTCGGCATTCAGCTCGAGAATCTCTTTTCCCTGCTTCAGGTAGAATCCTTGCCCGGATTTGCTTCCAAGCCAGCCGTTCGCCTGCATTTTCTTCATAAAATCAGGTACTTGGAAAACTTCCTTCTCCGCACCTTCCACTTTGTCGAATACATTGTTTGCTACATGGATGAATGTATCAAGTCCCACTACATCCAATGTACGGAATGTTGCACTTTTCGGTCTTCCGATTGCCGGACCTGTAACAGAATCAACCTCACCGACACTGTAGCCGCCTTCAAGCATCTGCTTCACCGTAACAAGCAAACCGTATGTTCCGATTCTATTGGCAATAAAGTTTGGCGTATCTTTGGCAAGCACGATTCCTTTTCCAAGGACATCCTCCCCGAATCTTTTGATAAAGCTTACCACTTCAGGGTCTGTATCCTGTGTCGGAATGACCTCTAATAATTTCAAGTAGCGTGGTGGATTGAAAAAGTGTGTACCAAGGAAGTTCTTTCTGAAATCATCCGAGCGTCCTTCTGCCATTGCTTCAATGCTAATACCCGAAGTGTTGGAGCTGATGATGCTGCCCTGCTTACGATGAGCATCCACTTTCTCAAACAATTGCTTTTTGATTTCCAGGTTTTCCACGATGACTTCAATCACCCAGTCACATTCTGCAATTTTTGCGATGTCATCTTCCAGGTTGCCTGCTTCAATTAATTGCAGGTTGGATTTGGTTGTCAGTGGTGCCGGTTTTTGTTTGAGTAATTTTTGCAGAGCTGTGCTCGTATATTTATTACGTACTGCTTTATCAGAGAGTGTTAAGCCCTTTTGCTCTTCTTCACTCGTTAGTTTGTTAGGAACGATATCTAACAAGATTGTAGGAATACCAACGTTTGCTAAATGTGCCGCAATTCCGGACCCCATCACACCAGATCCGATGACAGCAGCCTTTTTAATACTATGTTTCATTCTTCCTCCCCCTTGATAGTTGAATTTGATTTGATTTCATTTGTTGAATGAATACTCATTCATTTTTACTCCAAAAAAATATCTCCTTTACAAGAGTTCCTTTGATTTCAATCATAAAGTATTTATAGAATTTTCGCAATAAATAAATTAGGTTTTTCCATTTTATTTTACATGATCAACCTGCATGTGTTTTTCCTTGGAGGTAAAAATATGAAAGACGGAGGTGATAAGGATGGCAAAGATGAAAAAACAACCCTCACATGCGGCTAAAAGTGCAGCAAGCGTGAAAGGAAATTCAGGTCCGACGGTTGAGATGGATTATAGCGGGAAGAAGACGAGCAATAATCAGCAGTATGGGAAAGCGAATATGGAGGATTAATCAGCCAATTCTCTCCTGAATAATATTAAAAGGGAGAGCGTATTGTTCGCGCTCCCCCTTTTACATTTGTTCCATTATTTTTTTATCATACCCTTAAGGACGAATGCCACGTTTGCAGGACGCTCCGCCAGACGGCGCATGAAGTAGCCGTACCAGTCCGTACCATATGGAACGTAGACGCGCATTTTGTAGCCCTCTTTTACTAGCTCCAGCTGACGCTCCGGACGAATTCCGTACAGCATCTGGAATTCGAATTGGTCATTCGGGATATTGTGCTTCTTTACTAATTCTTTAGTAAACTCGATCATGGCATCATCATGCGTCGCAACTGCTGTGTAGTTGCCGTTCAAAAGATGCATTTCAATGATTTTTTTGAAGTTATCGTCTACATCCTTCTTTTCAGGAAAAGCAACATTTGGTGACTCTTTGTATGCTCCCTTTACCAGACGAAGATTTGGATTGTATTGATTCAAATCCTCGATATCCGTAACGGTACGGAAAAGGTAAGCCTGGATGACTGTTCCTACATTATCGAATTCTTCCTTCAGCCTCTTGAAGATTTCAATTGTCTTGCCGCAGCGGGAATAGTCTTCCATATCAATGGTGACAAATACACCGTTTTCCTTGGCCGCAGTCAAAATTCTGCGCATATTTTTCATAACAATCTCGTCGGAAATGTCCAGACCCATGGATGTCATTTTTAAAGATAGCTGAGAATCAAGCTTTTCTCTTCCGATAGCACGGATCGCTTCGATGCTGTTGTCTGCCATCTCATTTGCTTCCTGTTCCGTATCAATAAATTCACCAAGATAATCAATGGTCACACACAGGTCTTTTTCATTTAATTCCTTGATGCTTTGGACTGCCTGATCAATTCTTTCCCCGGCTACGAATCGTCCCGCTCCGAATCGCAGGCCATATTTTCTTGCCATTTTTGTTAACGCTTTATTCTTTGATAAAAATAAAAACGCATTGCGCATAACTTGTTCCATGATGTTGTTCCTCCCATTGCTTCTAGATGTTCTCTCTATATAAACTTAGGTGCAAGCCTATTAATATTATTCCGAAAAACCGGTAAACGCTTTCAACCCTTGCGGAAAAATAAATCTCATCCTCATTTTATCACCTTTTCAAAAGTTTGAATACAAAATATTTGTCGGGAAATAGTTAATTATGTCGCTTTTTATTTGGAGTTATTTTTCAACAAAGAACTGTTTTCGTACATAGAAATGCAGAATCGGGACATTATACAAGTGATATTGAAAATCAGGAGGTCGTTGTATGCAACAACAACAGCAACAGCAGCCATCAACTGCGCAGCAGACAGGCTATTATCCACAGCCACCAGCAATTGTCACTACCAAAGACTCATTATATTTTGCAGATATGCTTTCTTGGAATCTGCTTGCGATGAAAAAGGCACATTTTTTTGCAAGTCAATGTCAGGACCAGGAAGTGGTACAGGCCATTGAAAAAGCCGGCCAAATGCACCAGCGCCATTACCAGAAAGTACTATCCCATGTTCAAGGCCAAAATCAAATGCAACAACAACAATCGCCACTTCAATAAAGGAGGGGAATCTGGATGAACCAGCAGAAGATTCAAAACCAGGAGACGCAAGTTCCAAAAACACCACAAATGAATGACCGTGATTTCATCAATGATATGCTCGCAACGGAAAAATACATGACCGCTTCCTACAGCACAGCACTGAATGAGGCAAGCAATCAGCAGATCTATACGGATTTACTGGCAATCTTCAATGAAACGCAGAACTGCCAGCGTGAATTGTACAACCTTATGTTCCAGAAGGGCTGGTATGCCTTGGAACAGGCTGACCAGCAGAAACTTCAGCAGCAATACCAACAATTCCAGGGCTATACAAACCAGTTTCCTTATGGAAATAACGGCATGATGCAATAAGTGAGGAAAAGCAGCGATGGATGCTGCTTTTTTCTTTTTGATTGATTGTTTCCTGGTATCTATTTTGTTTTAATCTGTCCACTTTGAGTTGTATTCTGTCGGGTCCGGGCATTATTCTGTCGGAATCTTACTATTATCTATCCGAAAGGTGCAATAATCTGTCCAAACTAAGTCATAATCTGTCCACTTTACATATTTAACCAATTTCCGCCCGAACAATAGCTTACTCTCCTCCCACAGTAGCACTAACAAAAAAAAAGAACCATCTCCCGATAAGGAAGACGGTCCTATTTCTTTGCGCTGCCCGCACGATGAGCATCATTCAATTCTTTAATTTCTTTGATCAGGGTCATCATGTCCTGCTTGGCATCCGGGTATTGCTCGTTCCAGTGCTTAACCAGTGGTGGCATGGACTTTGCGATGTAGGTGTAGAGTACCCAGGCCTTGACGTTTTCCTTTTGTTCATCCGAGCACTCCCCTAAAAGAAGCTCCGTATATTTTTCAAGTAATCCATCAAGCTGTTGCTCCAATTTTTCATTCATCGTATTTCCTCCTCACCTTGCTCTCTAGACTTTGCATTCGAGTGGACAGGTTGAACAACGCGCGCCAGAAGTATTGGTCTGGTAATAGAAGCAGCATGTTTTCCTCACCCTTATATTCGCTTGATGCTTCTCCACAAACACTTTCTCACTGTAGAAGGTTTCTGCTGGATTCCGGTTCATTCCGAATAAAGAGGAAGGTGCATCCAAGAGCGCCTGAAAATCTTCAGTTGCATGTTCGGTCACATCCAATTTCGGCAGGATGGTTTCATACAGCCAGTACACATAGAGCATGACATTTTCCCATAAGGTCTGCCTTGAAACTTTCGCTTCCTTCGCAACTTGCTCGATTAACGGTACAAACAGCCCCTGGAAAAGTGAATTAAAATGCCTTGTTCTCCAATCACTACGACCTTCCGATAGAGCCTCCTCCATCTCTATTTCATAGAAACGGATTTTTGGCAGCCAGGTTCCTTTGTCATAGAAGGAATCCAGCCAAATATTCTCCGGGTCGATTTTCAGGGTCTTATTAAATGCTGACATGCTTAAGAGACAATTGACTGCAAGAAAACCTAGTCTTTTCAGCAGCATGGATGCAGCAACATCATTTTTATCGGTGCCAAGATCTTCCCGTATCGTATCAAGATAGGCACAAACCGCTCCCTCTTCCAATAACGAGGCAAGCTTCACCGAATTCGGGGATGAAGACCGGCCTACCACCAATCGTCCATTCTCCTCCAAAAACCTCTGTTCAGTGTGTGTGAGGATTGTTGTTTCTATCCTCATGCCCTTAACCCTTCCAGATTTGGTACGATGCATCGGCCTCTGCCATGAGGGATGCATAGTGGTGTTCCGAAAAGCGGATCGGTTGTCACCTGGCAGCTCATATCAAAGACATTTTTCACAAGATCACAGTTGATGACTTCCTCAGGTTTCCCTTGGGCATAAATCTGCTTATCACGAATGGCAACAATATGATGGGCATAGCGGCAAGCCAGATTCAGATCATGCAGGACCATGATGATCGTACGGTTTTCTTTTTCATTCAGTTCAAACAAGAGATCCAATATTTCAATCTGATGTGTCATGTCCAGATAGGTGGTCGGTTCATCGAGCAGGATGACATCCGTTTCCTGTGCAAGTGTCATGGCGATCCAGGCTCTTTGGCGCTGCCCGCCTGACAGGGAATCGACCGTACGCTCCGCCAATTCCTCCATCCCGGTTGCACGAAGGGAATCCCATACGACTTTTTCATCATGATCGGACCATTGCTTTAGCCACGATTGGTAAGGATATCTGCCTTGCTTGACGAGTTGCAGGACCGATAACCCTTCCGGTGCGACCGGTCCCTGCGGCAAGATAGCAAGCTGTTTTGCGATTTCCTTTGTCGACTGCTTGGAGATCGCTTTTCCTTCCAGGAGCACATTCCCTTCAGCAGGCTTTAACAAACGAGCTAATGAACGAAGTAGAGTGGACTTCCCGCAACCATTTCCTCCAATGAATACGGTAATTTCCCCTTTTGGGATTTTCAGATCTAATTCCTCGATAATAATGGAATCACCGTAGGATAATGTCAGGGACTGAGTTTCTAATGCGTTCATGTTTTTTCCACCTTTCGTTATGCATTTCTCGTTTTATAAAGCAGATAGATAAAATATGGTGCGCCGATGGATGCTGTAAATACGCCGGCAGGAATTTCAAGTGGCGAGAACATGGTTCTTCCGATCAGGTCCGCAAGCATCACCAGGAATGCACCGATCAAGGCTGAAGTCGGAATCAATACCCCGAATGAGGAGCCCACCAGCCTGCGTGCAATATGAGGAGCCATCAGCCCGACAAATCCGATTCCGCCTGCAAATGCAACAGCACCTCCTGTCAGTGCTGTACTAAGGAACAAAAGTCCCATCCGGTGTTTATGGACCGCTCCACCAACACCTGTGGCAATTTCATCCCCAAGCTCTTGAACATTCAGATGCCTTACTACCATGATGCTTACCAGTAACAGTAATAACG
Source organism: Sutcliffiella sp. NPDC057660 (assembly GCF_042800035.1). NCBI lineage: Bacteria > Bacillati > Bacillota > Bacilli > Caryophanales > Bacillaceae > Sutcliffiella > Sutcliffiella sp. NPDC057660. Next base: position 63,917 of record NZ_JBHVHV010000011.1, on the reverse strand, counting down.
TCCATGGAAGAAGGATTTTCACGTGATCCCAGTTGGAACCGTAAACAGTTCCGGTGATCCATATATTAGCCTGGCTTGCGCGGTAGATCGGGCCAAGTATCATAAATAATGTCGTAAGTGCCTGCATCAGCGTGGAAATTCCGATCCCGATCAGCACTAGGCGTACGGGAGACAGACCATTTTTCCACGAAAGGGTATAGACTACGATAGCTATTGCCGTTGCACCGATAAAGGCGCTCAATGGCAGCCATTGAATGCTGACTGTCAGTGAATTGTTGTCATCACTGAAAAGTGCCAGAAAGAGGACAACCGCAGTGGAAGCACCACCCGTTAATCCTATAATATCAGGAGATGCTAACGGGTTCCGAATTATGCCTTGTAAAATGGCTCCTGCAACCGCGAGGGATATTCCCACCAATAGAGCAATGATGATTCTCGGTAACCGGAAGGATTGGACCACTAGTGTCTCCATTTGATCTCCATATCCGAAAAACACCTTCACCACATTCCAGGGGGAGATTTTCATGTCCCCCATTCCAGTGCTGATAATAAACAGTGCAATCACCGATAAGGCTAATCCGAGTATGGCAAGCATCGCTTTTTTATCGAGAAAGAATGAAACCGAACTTTGTCCAAGCCTGAATGTTTTATACTTTTTCATTTGCCATGGAACCCCCTTCTCGCTATATAGATGAAGAATGGAGTTCCGACAATTGCCGTCATGACACCAACAGGAACTTCTTGAGGCATGATGACATAACGTGCTCCGATATCTGCCACCAAAAGGAGGATCGCCCCTAGAATTGTACAAAATGGAGCAAGCCAGCGGTGGTCCGTTCCAACAAAAAATCTTGCCACATGCGGGATGACGATTCCAATGAACACAATCGGCCCGGCTATTGCAACCGATCCTCCCGCCAATAGAATGATGACGACAGCTGCAACAAGCTTCACCAAGCCTGTTTTTACACCTAAGCTGGTTGCAACATCATCTCCCATGGCCAATAGGTTCATCTTTTTGCCGATGAAAAAAGAGGCGATGAACGCTACGGCAATATATGGGCCTACTGCAGTGACAACATCCAGCTTACGCCCTTGGACAGATCCGGCTAGCCAGAACAATACTTGATCGAGTGCAGTTTCATTGATTACCAATAGCCCCTGCGTCAGGGATGAGAACATCGCGGCAAAAGCGGCGCCGGCAAGCGTCAGCTTCATCGGGGTCAGGCCCTCACGCCCGATCGAACCGATAAAATAAACAGCAAAGGCTGCAACGGCTGCTCCAAGGAATGCCAGCCAAGTATATGTTTGTAGTGATGTAACTGAAAAAAAGGAAACTGCCACAACAACGAAAAAACTGGCGCCTGCATTAATTCCGAAGATACCGGGTGATGCTAGCGGGTTTTTCGTTAAAGCCTGCATCCATAAACCTGATAAAGCCAAGCTCGCACCCACAATGGCGGCAATGATGGCTCTTGGCAGCCTTACCGATTGAACAATGATGTGTTCATTCGATCCATCGAAATTTCTGAATGCATCTAAGGCCAAGCCAATACTTGTATCTGTATATCCATATATAATGCTTGCAACAAAACAGAGAAATAATAGGATGGAACCCACTAGTAACCCTATTATTTTTTGACTTGTTGTCCGTAATAACATAATGAGTACCTTCTATCTATATACCATTTTTATATCCACTATAAGTTTAGGAGAATACACCCATTGTGTCAATGACTTTGAAAATCATTCTCAAAAATATATTGACAACCATTCTCATTCCCAGTAATATCATATTTGTAAATGAAAATCATTATCACTATTAACGGGGGAATTACATAATGTTTAAGAACAAAAAGATTTTCACACTATTTCTATTAAGCATCGTTACTTCATTGTTATTGGCTGCTTGTGGCAATAATAGTGGAAACAATAATGCTGGCAAAGATAACGAAGGCAACGGGGATGCACCAAAAGAAGAAACATCCTACACAGTGGAACATGCAATGGGAACCGCTGAAATCAAAGGCACTCCTGAAAAAGTGGTTATTTTAACAAACGAAGGAACAGAAGCGCTTCTTGCGATGGGAGTTAAACCTGTTGGAGCGGTTCAATCTTGGTTGGGCGACACTTGGTACGATCATATCAAATCTGATATGGAAGGCGTAGAAGTTGTCGGTACTGAAAGCGCAGTAAACCTGGAGGCGATTGCCGCTCTTAAACCGGACCTTATTATCGGTAACAAACTTCGTCAAGAGGACGTTTACGAGCAACTGAATGCCATCGCACCAACTGTTTTCGCTGAGACGTTAAAAGGTGACTGGAAAGAAAACTTTGCACTTTACTCAAAAGCATTGAACAAAGAAGAAGAAGGTAAGAAAGTAATGGACGACTTCGATTCACGTGTTGCAAGCATGAGCGAAGAGCTTGGCGATAAACTGGAGCAGGAAGTATCTGTCATACGTTTCACTGCGGGTAACGTCCGTATCTATCAAAAAGATTCTTTCTCCGGAATCATCTTGGATCAATTAGGTTTTGCACGTCCTGAATCTCAAAACGTGGATAATTTTATGGTAGAAGCTACAAAAGAAACAATTCCAGCGATGGAAGGCGATATTATGTTCCATTTCTCCTTTGAAACTGGTGACGGTGAAGCCACTAAAGTGAAGGATGAGTGGTTGAAAGACCCTCTATTCCAAAACCTTGAAGTGGTAAAGGCCGGTAACGTACACGAAGTAAGTGATGCAGTATGGAACACAGCTGGCGGCGTTCTTGCAGCTAACCTGATGCTGGATGACATCGAAAAAATCATTCTTGAAAAATAAGAAGTTATGTAAAAAGGAGACAGCTGTGGCTGCCTCCTTTTTTATGTTCTACTATTTACACAAACTCTTTTATATCGTAAACTCTTCCATTCTCCATTGCATCAGACAGAACCAAATCCAGCATTTTTTGTGCCACAAAGCCTGGTGAACGGAGCTCCCCTTTTTCATGGTAGTTCTTAAAAACTTCTACATTTGTGAAGTCTTCCTTATCCGCTTGTCGAATGGTCCCCTGCATATCCGTATCCATGATTCCTGGGGAGAATGAGATGATGGTTGCGGGATTTGCCGCCGTCTCCTGCTCGTGTCCGACAGAATTTGTGAACATATCAAGCCCCGCTTTGGTCGTTCCATATGTATTCCAGCCGTAAATAGGACGATTTGCAGCTCCAGAGCTGATGTTGACTATTACTTTTTTACAATCCCAGTCTTCCGTCAGCTTTAAAAATTCATTGGTAATGAGCATTGGTGTCAGAAGGTTTAAATGGACACTTTTCGTCATAGTTTCCGGATCCGATTTTCCTGCCGGTTTGATTGGATCCACCGTGCCGGCATTGTTGATAAAATATATCCCTTCCACCTTTTCTTTATTGATGGAATCTATGATTATCTTGACCATTCCCGGAATCTTTTCATGGTCACTTAAATCTTCATTCAGAAACTGTAACGCTACCCCTGCTTCTTGAGCGTGTCGAACCAATTCTTCGTTATCGTTTCTTGCGATACAGATCAACTCGTTGTTTTCCTTTAATAGAAGCTGTGCAGTTGCTTCACCCAGGCCTTTGGAGGCGCCTGTTACAATAAAAAAGTTCATCGCTTATTCCTCCTTATTTTTACCAGTCTATATAATGAAGTTGCAATTTGCCAGCCATCCGACCTGCGATTGCCCATTTTAAAAGGAACCAGATTTAGCAAGCCGACCCAGGAGCTAAATAGGATAAATAAATGCAACAGAAGAAGGTCGTACTCGCTTAGAAGTGGAAGCACCAAAAGAATGGAGGCTATATTGAACAAGGGACCACCAAGCGAAATGAAAGCCACTTTTACAGGAGAGAGTACTCCTTCCCTGCTATTGGTCGAATATCCTCCAAGGAATACAAGATAATGAACACTGTAACTGATGGATGCATAGGAAAAATGGAACCACTCCGGCCCGATCCCGAGAACAATTTCCGTTTCCTTAATGCCGAACAGCTTGGCAAAAAGAACATGCCCCATCTCATGAATCAGATGGACAACCGGAACTATGAATAAGAAGAACAGCACAATTTCCCACATCAAATTGATAACCCTCTTTATCTAATGCCTTTAGTTACATTTATTATACATGACTTGTTGATGGAGTTTATGGAAAAACAGTGATGGGATGTGAAAGAAATATGAAAAAACCTGACCGGCATCTGCCGGTCAGGCATTTCTTCATTTTTATAAAATATCCAACCAGATCTTCACGGTTGTCGCTAAAATCAGAAGTGCCAAAGTCCATTGCAGCACTTTTGTATTCATCTTCTGTCCAAGCTTTGCTCCGATCGGGGCAGCAATGATACTCGCTACCACCATCACGATAGCCGGAATTAACAATACTTGACCCGTTGTGATTTTCCCCACTGTACTACCTATGGAGGAAATAAACGTAATGGCAAGAGAAGTGGCAATCGTCATTCTTGTAGGGATTTTCAGCACCACAAGCATGATCGGAACAAGCAGGAACGCACCTGCCGCTCCAACAATTCCCGAGCCGATCCCGACAATAAATGCCAATATCGCTGCAACAGCCTTGTTGAATGTCACCTGATCGAATGGAATATCATCTATACCTTTTTTAGGGATAAACATCATTATAACAGCAATCAAAGCTAATATTCCATACACCACGTTAATAGAATTCTCATTCATAAAGCCTGAGCCATAACCACCGATAAAACTTCCAAGCAGGATACTGACACCCATATAGATGATCAAGTCCTTATTCAGGAAGCCACCTCTGCGGTATGCCCATACACCGGAAATGGTTGCGAAGAACACTTGAACCGCGCTCACACCGGACACCTCATGGGCAGTCAAAGCAGACAATCCAAGTAACGGTGGAATATAAAGCAGCATCGGATATTTAATAATCGACCCGCCAATCCCGACCATTCCAGAAACAAACGATCCAACAAACCCAATCGCAAACAACGTCACAATCCACATTAAATCAAACTCCATCATTCATTCCCCTCCTTCAGTACGACATGGTGATTGAAATTCCTGCCGGGGTCTGGCCCCTTTCGGGAATTTCATCACCTGCCATAATTTCGAATTACATCGCTATTATGGTTATTATCCGTGAACCGCACAGCGGTTTGGACCGATTTCCATGTCGCGCTTCTCGTCGTCTGAAGGGTTGATTTTACCCATGTTCATTTCACGGATTTGCTGGTATGCATTCGGCTGTGGAGGAAGGTTTTCGGAAACCAGCTTGCGGAATTCCTCTTCGTCCTCAATGTTCAGTCCGGCATTGTTTTGGAACAGGTCACCTAAGCGTGCTGCCACAAGACCGCCTTCGCCTACTTCAGACATGTTCCCGAAGTGTGCAGGTAGGACAACCAATTCATCTGAAAGCTCTTTATAGCGTGCGTATAAAGTTTCACGAAGATCTGCTACCCAGTCCTCCGCTTTACCGGCTAAATCAGGTCGGCCGATGGATTCTACGAACAGGATGTCTCCACTTAATAAGAACCGGTTATCCACCACAAAAGATGTACTACCGATAGTATGACCTGGAGAATAGATGGCTTGAACCGCCACTTTTGTAGAACCAACAGTAATTTCTACACCGTCTTCCAGCTTTTCATACGCAAATGTCACTTCTTCCGCATCTTTCGGAGGCAACCAGTATGTTGCATTTGTTGCTTCACGCAGCATACGTCCCCCAGAGATGTGATCGGCATGTAAATGAGTATCCGCAACATGCACAAGTTTCAACCCTTTTTCTTCGATGAAGGATACATATTGATCAACCATGCGAGTGGAATCGATGATCATCGCTTCGCCATCAGATTCTACAAGATAGGATAAGCAGCCTTTTCCGATACGCACGAATTGATATAATGTTCCACCGTCGGTCAGATCAGCCACCTTCACAGGCTCCAAGTACTCACTCCACGCCTTCATTCCGCCTTTTAGGTAGGATACATTCTTCACTCCAGCTTCCACCAGCATTTCACCAACGAACACAGAAGAGCCTTCTTTTGCACAAACTACAAGAACATTCTCAAGCGGAATATCTCCTAAGATTTCTTCCACGCCTTCCATCAGATCGAAGTAAGGAATATTCTTATGCTTTACAGAAGCGCCTTCGATTTTCCAATCAGCAAATGCATCTTCATTACGTACATCCAAAATAAATAATGGCTCACTGTTTAAAATTTTCTTCGTTACTTCTTTAGTAGTCATTGCGTTCAACATATTCAAATACCCCCTATGGTATAATTTTAGTTAAAAAAATTAGGCAGTAGGACCTTCCCACTTGGACATCCCAGGAATAACGTTGATAACATTAGTAAAGCCTTTTTCCGTCAACTTTTGAGCAGCTAGATCGCTGCGGCTGCCTGTACGGCAAATAATAAACGTTTTTTTTGTTTTATCTAAGCTTTCCGCTAGTGCTTCCAATTCACCAAGAGGCATGGAAACAGCGCCAGGAATATGGCCAAAAGCATATTCTGCAGGCTCACGAACATCAATAACTGTTACATCATCGTTTAATTTTGCTTGTAGCTCATCATTGCTTGCTGTATGCGGGTGCTTCTGTTCCTCTTTTTCTTCTTCAGAACGAGCCTTACGGATGTAATGCTTCAGCACATCGCCCTCTTCCATCGTACCTAAATACTGATGGCCCACTTTTTCTGCCCAAGCAGCAATATCCGCTTTGGAGCCTTTATCTGTTGCCAATACTTCCAGGACTTCCCCAGCTTCGATCTGGTCGATTGATTTTTTTGTACGTACGATTGGCATTGGACATGCCAATCCCATTGCATCAAGTGTTAAATTTACTTTCATCTATAAACAGCTCCCTTGCCAAAATTATTTTACTTCGCCTTCCCAATCGAGCATTCCGCCAACCATATTCGTTACATCAAAGCCTTGTGCTTCCAAAAACATCGTAGCTTGAGCGCTTCTTGCTCCCGAACGGCAAACGATGATATGCGCTTTCGTTTTATCAATATCCTGTGTACGGAATTCCAATAAGCTTAATGGAATGTTGGTTGCTACAGGGATCTTGCCTGCAGCTACCTCTTCCGCTTCTCTTACATCAATGATCGAAACTTCCTCACCGGCAGCCAGCTTGTTTTCTAATTCTTTCGTAGAAATTTGCTTCATTACAGTTCCCCCCTTTCTCTTTTACCAGGCGTTCATGCCGCCCTTTACATTTGCAACCTTTGTAAAACCAAGCTTTTTCAGCTTTTTAACAGCTGCATTGCTACGCATGCCACTTTGACAGATGACCACGATCTCTTTTTCTTTGGATAGCTTACCTGTCTCTGCGTGCAAGGTAGCCAACGGCAGATTCTTGAATTGCTTTATATGATTTCCCTTGTACTCCATCGGTGTGCGGACATCAATGAATTGCTTGTTGTTGTCGTTCAGTTCCTTTTTCAGATCAGCTGTTGTAAGCTGCCTTACTCCGGAAGCTGGTTTCATTTTCAATAAAAGAAATACAACGATTGCCCCAATTAGAACGTATTGAATGATTTCCATCGATTGTTTCACATCCTATATGAATAGATTGACATTACCTTCGGATGCATCCGCTAAATATGCTCCTACTCCTGCATATTCGATTCCATCGATCATCTCTTCATGCTTCAAGCCTAATAAGTCCACTGTCATCTGGCATCCAACCAATTTCACGTCGAGGTCTTTCGCCAATTCAATCAAGTTAGGAAGAGACTCTACATTATGCTTTTTCATGATTCCCTTGATCATCTTCGGACCCATTCCTGCCATATGCATGTTGGACAAGCCTAATCTGTTTGCTCCACGCGGCATCATTTTCCCGAACATTTTTTCGATGAAATTCTTCTTCACAGGTACAAGCTCATCTTTACGTAATGCATTCAATCCCCAGAATGTATGGAAAATCGTCACCTCATGATCGTAAGCTGCTGCACCAGTTGCAATAATATAAGCGGCCATTGCCTTATCATAATCTCCACTGAATAATACGATGGTTGTTTTCTTTTTTTCGATTGTCATAGATTAAGTTCCTCCTTAGGCTTTCTTGATAAAAAATGTAAATATGTCTTGCTCTTCTTTCATGTCCACTAATTCGTTACCTGTAGATTTGGACCATGCAGCCAAGTCGGTTTTAGCACCCTTATCTGTTGCAATTACTTCCAGGATCTCACCAGAGTTCAATTCGTTTAAAGCCTTCTTTGTTTTTACTAGTGGCATCGGGCAAGCTAATCCTTTAACATCTAATACTTTGTTTGCATTCATTTTTAATTTCCTCCTTGATTGTTTTAATGTTGTTTATCTTATATACATACAGGGGTATATTTTTATTTAAAAATAATATACCAGCAGGGGTATTATTGTTTGTAAAAAAATAACTTGTGTTCATTATATACCCATTAGGGTATTTTGTAAAGTTTTTTTATACCCATCCCGGTATTTTTCGGAATAATAATATACCCATGAAGGTATACTATCGATCTTTAGCTTTCAAATTATCTGCTTTTGATTAATAAATCTACAGCTTGTTTAACTACTTCACTAGTGTCTTCACCATTCAGTACATTCTGGCGGACGCATTCCTCCAGGTTGGTGCTGACAATGACGCCAATTGCACGGTCAATCGCCGTTTTAGCTGCATTCAACTGCGCTACCACATCGCGGCAATCCTCGCCCTTCTCCATCATATGAAGCACTCCGCGAATCTGGCCCTCAGCCCGTTTCAAACGATTCTTCACTTGAGAGTTATACTCCATAATCCTAACACCTCCAATATAATCTTTGAATGAGGTATGCCCTCACTCACAACTTCCATGTCCTTATAATATACCCCTGTAGGTATTTTGTCAACAGCTGCGATTTGAATAAAAATGGTAGCAAAATAAGGGAGTAAATTTAAGGAGCAAAAAAATAAAGGGCCAGACCCTGGCAGGGATTTTGATTTACACGTCGAAAGCTTTTTGTTATTTTGGTTGTATGCTCGATGTTTTATGTAGGCTCTTTTTGTATGTGATTTGCTTGTTTTGTGTTGGAATTCCTTGTTTATAGGTATTGAGCACGATGACTAGTTGTGAAGGTTGATGCAATAATAGTCGAAAACAACAATCTACTCTAAAACAGCTTTAAGTGTGGAGGCGTATGTATGAAGTATAAACGGAATGAGCCGTTTCGATATGAATTTGGAATGCCGGTGAGGGTTAATTTCTATATCAGCAGGATCAATGGAAAGACCACTGCATCTTCCGAAGGCGAGGGCACGGTGCTGGACATCAGTCCAAGCGGCTTAAGAATGCAAACCTCCCTGGACATCCCAACCAATCAGGAGGTCGAGCTGACGATGCATATGACCATCGGCAGTCGGGAAATCGCCCTTATCGGCAACATTGTTTGGCAGAAGAAGGTGTACCCATCATACCAGTATGGGGTAGAAATGATTTCAGATGCCTTTGAGGAACAGATCATTTTTGCATTAAAGGAGTTCCAGAAGCAGCATAGATCTCATAGCAGTGATAAGTAAAAAAGAGCGCTCCTCCATTTCATATTGGAGAAAGACGCTCTTTTTTTATCTTGCGCTAACTAGTCCGGGTACCTGTTCCAAAAAGCGCTTCGCAATCAAAATTCCCTTTTGGGTTTTCTGCAAATCTCCGCCCCAGACCGGGTCTTCGTGCTCAATACTGATTACCCCATCATATCCCGCTTCCTGAAGCTCTGAAATAAATCTGGTCCAATCAAGAGCTCCAAGACCAGGCAGACGATACCGCCACCAGCTGAAGTCCGTCAGGAAGCCTACTCTCTTCAAGCGGTCCGCATTAATTTCGGTATCCTTTGCATGCACATGAAAAATTTTGCTGCCGAACTCTTTAATAGGAAGATAAGGATCAATGAACTGCCAAATCAGATGTGACGGATCATACGCCAGTCCGACATTTGGTGAGTCCAGGCGTTTTAACAGGAGCCTCATCAGCTCAGGTGAAATTGCAATGTTCCCCATCAAAGGACAGTTCTCAAACGCGATTTTTACATTTTCCCTCTCTGCCAAGGCAATAACTTCTTCAAAAAAGGCTTCCACCTGATCTAAACTATTCTCCGGCTTGGAACGGATGGCGTCGTAGCTGTCATAGCGATCACCCTTAGCAAGGTTCGAGATGCCGGTTGAAGTGACAACCGTCGGAATACCGAGTTCCCCCGCTTTTTTTATTCTCGTCATCAGTTCCTCTCGATGAGCAGCTGCAATTTCCGCATCTTCACTTAAAAAATTCCGGCAGTATGTCAATGCCGCAATATTGATCTTTCCTTCTGAAACCACTTTCTCCAAGTGGTAAAAAGGAATATTCGGTCCAATTTCCAAATGACCAAAGCCTTGCTGCAGTGACCATTCTACTATTTTGTTTATATCCGTTATTCCATGATGCACAATCGAATTCGTCAAATAACCGAGTTTCATCTGATCATCACTCTTTTTCATTTTTTGACTTTGTAAAAACCGCTGTTGATTTCCGCACTAGGCTGCGCTTTCCGCGGGGCTTGCGAGAGCCTCCTCGGCATTCGCCTTTGGGGTCTCCACTAAACGCTTCCTCCCGCAGGAGTCTTCGCCTATTGCTCCAATCAAAAGCTAAGCGTCGTTTTAACCGAGCACTTATTATTTATTTTTTCCTTATTTATTTATCGAAACTGTAAAGATACTCTCCAATAAGGCGATACTCGCAGCCCCAATTATTCCTTGCTGATCTCCTAATCCAGTTGTGATGACTTCTACCTTCCTCTTTTTAGCCAAGAAGGAATTTTTGTTTGCTTTTTCTCTGATTTCCTGAAGCAGCGGCCAATCCTCCTGTGCAAAATCGCCACCAATGACGATTTTCTGGACGTGAAACATATTAATGAAGGAAGAGAGTACTACCGCAATTTTGTTACCGGCGGAACGAAGGGATTCCAATGCGTCAGCTTCCCCATTTTGGCATGCTTCCATTACACTCTTTATTGAATCAACATTAAGCTCGTGTAGCACTGCTTCCTCTGAGGCATACCGTTCCAAGCAGCCTTTTTTGCCACACCAGCAGACTCTTCCCTCCGGCTGATAGGTCATGTGACCAAATTCACCTGCACCGGTTGTTTCACTCCGATAGAGCTGATCCCTTAGAAAAAGTCCCGAACCTATCCCCTGTCCGATATAGACACATAAAAAATCCGTTTGGTTTTTACATGCTCCGAACATCTTCTCGGCTAATGTCATGGCGCGAACGTGATGGTCCACGTGGACTGGAAGTTTCAGCGTTCTCGATAGCTCTGCGGCAATCTCGACATTCTCCCAGCCAAGGTGCTCCGCTTCCAGTATCGTCCCATTTTCATAGTCCACCAAGCCGACAGATCCCACACCGATGCAGGAAACGGGGAGTGCTTTGTTTTCTTGCAAAAAGCTCTCTAATTTTGTCGTCAAAAGCTTTAAGAAATCGTCCTGTTTGATAGTTGTAGGCAGATCAAAGCTTGTGGACTTCAGCACTTTTCCTCTTAGTGTCACGATGCCCAATTCCACACGGTCGCTTCTGATATGAACGCCGGCGACCCTTTTTTTCTCTTCATTTAATCCAAGAACCACTGTTTTGCGTCCTGCCCTTTTCAGTTCACTGACACCGTTCCCAAGCTCTACGACATAACCGTACTCCATCAGTTCATTGACAATATTGGTGATGGTTGCAGGTGTAAGCTTGGTGAAGGCAGCAATTTCCTGCCTGGTCGGCGCCTCGAGCCTCAGTAGGGTTTGAAAGACAAGCGTTCTATTTAATTGTTTCGTTCTTAACGTATTCTGACCTATAAATGACATTTCCTAAATCCCCTTTTCCTCGGTAGCTCAAGGTTGTGACGGATTTGTACGGCAAGGAGGGCCTGCTCCTGCACTCCTACTACTCAGGGGTTTGAAAAGTTAACCTGCCAAGTATGATGCCTTTTATAATCCTACCTTACATAATCGAAGTTCATGTGCCCCGTCTGCTCTTGTATATTCATAATAATACCATATTTGCCCCTCATGAATAATGGCATCCACATAGCGGACAGCCTTTTTCAAGCTGGTTTCAAGAACCGGTCCATCGACATTTATTTTTGCAAAAGTTTTCAGGTCGGCAGTTACGGCCAACGCAACCTTTTCCTCGTAATTTTGCTCCACCCCAACACTTCCATCCCATAGGACTGTGTAGGTACCTTCAAAAGGTATGATTGTCGTCACTCGGGATTGGTATTGATCCCATCCTGCTTCACTTACCGGCAGTACGGTTTGGCTCCATTCAAAATTCACACCATCGCTGCTCACCGCAAGACCTGTCGGTGCAACGGCAAGCCCGGTATTATGGACGTCACCTGTTCTATGCATTCCTTTATCCTCCGCTCCCTTCAATCCTTGAGCGTAAACGAAATACATATAGTACAAATCATCATGCTTCACGATGTAAGGATCCTTGACACCCTCCACTCCCTCTAGCTCGGATGCTGTCAGCACTTTTTGGCGTTTATCCACATCGAAGGTTGCAGGCGTCTCCGCCTCCACCACGTCGATTCTCCAGCGGTTGTCAGCAGGATCGACATAACTGATATACAGTCTGTAAAGATCATCCTTCACTTTTACAAGAGATGAACGCTCGATCGAACTGGAATTCAATTGCTTTTTGTGCAAACTCCACACATCCGTGAAGTTTTCGCCGTCCTTGCTGCTTGCAATCCTCACTTCAAAGCCACGCTCGTTTTCCCCATGGCCACGGGGGTTTCTTAAGCGATAGTATAAATAGAAGGTTTCATCCTTTTCATCAAAAAGAACCGTAGGCGCTCCTGCCCAATAGCCTGTTTCGTTTCCAAGAGGCGACACCACTGCCTTCCCTTCCTCTGGATTGAATAGTGGTGCCAATTTTATTTGATTTGTCACTACTTCCGTTTTCGCCATTTTTCATTCTCCTCACTGTCATCAATTTAGATTTCTGATATCTTCACTCTTCTGCCCTGCTCGCTAGAAAGGACTGCCGCATCAATCACCCTTGCCATTGCTGCTCCATAGGCGAAGGATAGTTCGTGTTCCTTGCCATTTGCAATTGCTTCATAAAACTCCTCGTACTGTTTCCCTCGTGCCAATCCAGGAAATTTGTGCTTTTCCTGTAATTCCATTAGAACTGCTTCGGCAGCCCACGAACCGTCTTCTGTCCTATTTCGGAAAAAGACCTCCCCCTGCTGATTCATCGAAACCGCTCCCTTAGTCCCTACGATTTCAATACCATCTCCTTCAGGCGGCAAAAGACGGGAATTATTCAATGTACAAATTGCGCCATTTTGCAGTTTTAAAATAACAGCAGCGAGGTCATCATTGGTGACCACGCCTTCTCCATCATCACCATTGCGATATGGAATGAATGTCGCGAGCTCCGCCTGCACCTCCTGTACTGCTCCACATATTTCTTGAAGGAAAAAATGAATCAGGTCGACTTGATGGATGCCAAAATCAGCGACTGCACCGGGTCCTGAAGTCTTCTTGTTCATCCGCCATTCCATTCCCACATTAGGGTTTCCGATTCTCCAGCCTCCAAGCTTATGCCGGTAGGAAAAGACCTCTCCCAGTCTTCCCTCTCCGATGATTTCCTTGATAAGCTGGGCATAGGGATGATAGCGGTATTGCATGCCCATATAGTTTACAATCCCAGCCTTTTCCGCTTCCTCCGCCAGGATCTTGGACTCGTAGTAATCAATCGAGAGAGGCTTTTCGCATAACACGGGCACCTTTCGTTTCATTGCTTCCCTTGCAATGATTCCATGCGATAAGTTATCGGTACAGATGGTGATGGCATCCACCTTTTTAAAAACTTCCTCCAAACTCGAACAGATGATGTTCTCTGAAAGATTGTTCCTTTCCGTCCACCGCTTGGCATTTTCAAATTTGATATCATAAATTGCCGTCAGTTCCCACTCGGCAACTGCCTGGATCCCTTTAAGATGGTCCGTCGCCACTCCAATTGTTTGGCCTGTTCCAATAATCCCGATCCGTAACCCCATGACTGTACACCTCATTCCTTAAGATTTCGAAAAAACTCTTAATTGATTAATTCATTAAATTTATTATAAATCTAGCATAACATTTTCCTATTAAATCCTCAATAATAATTTTAACGCATTAAGGCCTCCATTATCCTGCAGTGTTATAGAGATGGACGACTTCATTTCAATAAAAACGTTTCAACAATATTTGAAATGTGATACTATTACTCTGTAATTACTACTTAAAATGCTTTGTAACAAGGGTAATATTTGTCTACACTATATTATTAATACACGAAACGTTTCAACTTTATTTTTGTAAGCGCTGTTATACTAGTGCCCACTCAGGGTCAGAGCGGGATAAAGAAATGAATTAAATCTATTTTTGAGGGGATGGAGAAAATTGATTGAGATTAAAAATAAGCAGATCATCATCGATGGAAAACCTGTATTGATCATGTGCGGGGAAATTCACTATTACCGTTTGGAACGCAAGGATTGGCAGGACCGGATCGATAAATTGAAGGATGCAGGTTGTAATGCAGTTGCAACCTATGTTCCTTGGCTTTGCCATGAGCCGGTTGAAGGCCAGATCGATCTTGACGGCCATACACGACCAGAGCTTGATTTGGGAGCATTCATCGATCTTTGTGAAGAGAATGACCTGTACTTCTTTGTTCGTCCGGGTCCATTCATCATGGCTGAGATGAAAAACGAAGGGATCCCTTATTGGGTATACGAAAAGCATCCGGAAATCATTCCTGTAGGCTGGGACGGTAATGACGCAACTACACCGACAATCGACTACCTTGCTCCAGGATTTTTAGCAGAGACAAAGAAATGGTACAAAGCTATCATCGGTGTCATCGCTCCACGCCTTTACACAAATAATGGGAAAATCATAGGTGTGCAGCTGGATAACGAGATCGGCATGCTTTCCTGGGTGAGCAACTGCCCGGATTTGACTGAGCATGTGATTGAAGACTTTTCCGGATGGCTTATGGAAAAATACGATGCCGCGACATTGGAATCCCGCTATCCATTTGATTTATCCAATCCCGAGGTCCGTGTCTCCAGCTTCCGTTCTCCATCGGAACAATATGCTGCCGAGCTTTTGCGTGATCTAGGGCACTATATGAGGAACCGCTTTGCCCGCTATGTAGCTGTCTTGCGCGACTATGCAGAGGAATATGGCGTAAAGGACGTACCTTTTATCGTCAATATCCATGGAACAGGTGGAGGACGCGGCTTGACCTATCCGATCGGCATCAGCCAGCTTTACGAATCCTATACACAGGATGATGGCTATATGTCCGGTTCCGACATCTATTTTGGCGACTTGGATGTGTCCACCTTCCAGGACCTATATTTGATAAACGGCTTCATGGATGCGGTTCACAATCCAGATCAGCCACTAACATCCGTTGAGTTCAACTGCGGAGACGGAAACTTCGGGGAAACCTATGGCGGTCGTTATGATGTTTCCGCTGCGGATTTCAAGACACGGATGTGTGTCGCTCAGGGTAACCGTCTAATTAACTACTATCTATTTACAGGCGGCTACAACTATCAGATCGACGAAGCGACAGGCGATGGAAATGGGCGTATCGCTTCCACTGGAGAACGCCACGGCTTTGCTGCACCGGTCAATCCGGAAGGTAAGCTGAACTATACTTTCCCTAGAATGGCGAGATCCATCAGGACGATGATGGCCGTATCAGATAAATTGGCAGCCATGGATGAAGATCGCGATCCGGTTTCCTTCGCCTTCATTCCAGACTACTATATGACCGAATACCGCTATCCGTCGAGCACGAAAATGAAGGATATCATCGATAATATCACGATGCATCGTGGTGCAGGCGCTTGGGAGATCATGGCGCGGGCAATCCTTCTTGCGAGCTATCGATTCGGATCGGTCGATATTCAAAATAAAGAGCTGAATCCTGAAGTGACACCTTCCATTATCGTCCCTTCTGCAAGATACATGGATAGAGAGGTTCAGGAAAAGCTTGTGAAGTATCTGCAAGACGGTGGTGGTGTACTTCTATACGGCGAGGTACCTACTTTTGATATGGAAGGTAAGCCATTCCAAGCACTTGCCGATGAACTTGGCGTGGAGCCTTTTGAAGTAAAATTCAACAAGCACGGTCATAACATGTCCCTGACTGCAGACGGCTGGGCAGCACCACGTCCGGAAATTCGCACGTATTTTACACAGACATTCAAAGTTGGCGAAAACGTCCAGCCGATCATGCGTGTAACCGAAACAGACGAGATCTGCGGATTCGATGTGCAGGTCGGCAAGGGAAGAGCAATCGTCCTTTCAACAGCTTATCGCTGTGACCTGGACCTGTTCAAGAAAGCATTGGAGCATCTGGGAGCAACAGCCGGTTTGACGCATGACTGCGAGTATCATGGTATTTTCTCTACATCGGTTTCCAATGGGGACGAGCGCTTTATCCACCTGTTGAACCTGGATGGATTTGATAAGGACATCCATTTGACTCATGATGGTGTAAAGCTCTTGGAGGGCAAAAAGATTACATTGCAAAGCAAGGATGGCGTCATGCTTCCGGTCAATGTGACGTATCATGATGTGACGATTGCCTATTCCACTGCTGAGATTATCGATGTAGCTGCTGATGCGATTGAGTTCAGACTGACCCAGAGTGCGGATACGATTTGTCTTGTTACGAAGCGTACGGTTGCTAAGAGTGATGATTTTACGGTGGAGAAGCTTGGGGATCGAACTGTTGTCACCTCGAAAAAGCATGCGAAAGTGGATGACAAGCTAGTTGTGAGATTTGATAGATAAGTATATAGACAAAACCAGGTCGTAGCTGTTGATGTTACGATCTGGTTTTTTATTTGCATAAAGCGAGTTTTAGTACATTATGGAGATTTCACCTTTGGGTTGTTGGTATGATGAGCTTTTTGAGCAAATCTAACTGGCGAAATACCCTTCATAGAGGTTATGATGAGCTTTTTGAACAGCACTCACAGCCGAAATGCCCTTCATAGAGGTTATGATGAGCTTTTTGAGCAACACTCACAGCCGAAATGCCCTTCATCACTCTTACAATGAGCTTTTTGAGTAACCTTCACTTGTGAGAAACCTATTACCCAAATAGGCATTCCGAAAAAAACCCAATGAGCTAACTGGACAAAATTAAAAAAACCTCCGAAAGCCGGATCAAAACCGGCTTTCAAAGGCATCCCAATTGAAATTATTTCATCTCATCTATCAATCTATGCAAATTATTAACACTTACTCTCAAGCTGTCCAACGGGTTCCCCGGACATTCATCCTGTTCCACCGCGTACCACTCGATACCATTCTCTTCTCCCCAGCGTAAGATCGGTTCAAAGTCGATGGACCCGGTACCAACCTCTGCAAAGGATTTCTGCTCGTCATTCGCCATGTCCTTCAAATGGATGATTGGCATTCTGTTGGCATAAGGCTCCAAAAAGCTGACAATCTCTTTGCCGCCTTTTTTCACCCAGTATACGTCCAGTTCCGCCAATAGAAGATTATCTTCACTAGGCTCCAACAGGTATTCCAGTGCATTCACACCGTCAATCTCCGTTTCGAATTCAAAGTCATGGTTATGGTAGCTGATGCGGTATCCGTCCGCTTGCACTTTTCTAGCAATCTCGTTCAGCTCTGCTTTTAGCGCAATATAGTTCTCAACAGTTCTTTCATCTTCCCCTAAGTAAGGAAGAATCAGATCCTTAGTGCCAAAAATGTCAGCTTGCTCCAAAACACTTGGCAGCTCGTTACTCAAGCTGTTCAAATCGACATGCATCCCCGCAGCTCCCAGTCCAAGCTCTTTCATCACAGCAGCGATTTCCTTTGGATCGTGGCCGAACATTCCGGAAATCTGCACTCCCGCATAACCCATTTCCTTCAATTCTCTTAACACTCCTGGAAAATCATCTGTTAAAAGGTCACGCACTGTATAAAGCTGAGCAGCAATTTTATGCTTCATCCTATTCACGCCTCTCCGATTTTATAATCTTACCTCATGGCCAGTTTTTGCAGATTTGTAGATTGCATCCAAAATCTTGATCATGTCGACACCTTGTTCTGGTGTGAAGATCGCTTCCGCTCTGCCTTGAACAACGTCGACGAAATGATTGATATTATTCGCATGGTCGCCAGTATGATGGTTCCCGATTTCCGGCTCGACATTCCATAGCTTTTCTTCCACTTCCGTAAATATCTTCAGTTTTCCGTTTTTGAAGCTTGCTCCAGCCTTTGTTCCGCGAAGCTCGTAGAAGTTCACCTCTTCTTCGATGTTGGAAGCCCAGCTGAATTCAATCTGCAGGCTAGCTCCGTTATCAAAGCGGATGAAACCTGTTGCAAGGTCCTCAACATCGAATGTTCCATCGTCCTGCTTTGTTCCGAATTGGCTATGAACGGAATCTGCTAAATCTGTGTCTGCAAATTTTGTGTAAGTGGACCCAACCACGGATACAGGCTTTGGATTGCCCATGATCCAAATCGCAAGGTCAATGAAGTGAACGCCAAGATCGATTAGCGGACCTCCTCCGGAAAGTTCTTTTGTCGTGAACCAGCCGCCTTTACCAGGAATACCTCTTCTGCGTATCCAGCCACAGCGACCTGTGTAGATTTCGCCCATATGGCCTTTTTCCACAAAACGCTTCATGTAGCCCGATGCTGCACTGAAACGGTTGTTTCTCATGACCATCAATGTTTTTCCGGATTTTTCAGCAGCCGCTGCCATTCTTTCCGCTTCTTCCGGGCTTACTGCATCCGGCTTTTCGCAAAGAACATGCTTTCCTGCTTCAAGTGCTGCGACAGAATACTCGGAGTGGAAAAGGTTTGGTGTACAAATGTCCACAATATTGATTTCTTCATGAGCCAATACATCCTTGTAGTCTGTGTAAACATGAGGAATGTTGAATTCTTTTGCTACTGCTTCGGCTTTTTCGCGGTCGATATCACAAACTGCCACGATTTCAACATCCTTGTTGTCTTTCCATGCAGGTGCATGCACATAACGAAAAATGTTTCCTGCTCCAATTACCCCTAATTTTAAATCAGCCATCTGTTTTTCCTCCCCTATGTATCTTCTTGTTAATTATTCCTATATAACACCGCTGTTGATCTCCGCACTAGGCTGCGCTTTCCGCGGGGCGGTGCTGGAGCCTCCTCGGCTTCGCCTGTGGGGTCTCCAGCCTACCGCTGTCTCCCGCAGGACAAGGAAGGCTGCGGCAGCGATACATCGCACGAAGAAAATGCTCGCATTTTCGAGGAGTCTTCGCCTATTGCTCCAATCAACAGCTAATCAACTCTAGAGATTAACAGAGTACATTAATTGAATAATTTAATTAATCATACCGAAACAATATCTATTTTTATAGAAAAATAGCTAACCAAAAGAGGCAACTCTGTGCCCCTTCTGGTCAACTTTGTAGGTTTACACCCACCATAATTCTGCTGGTTGTTCTTTGATCAATACGGATTGAAGGTTTGTCACTGCGCGGGCGAAGCCTTCTTCAATGGACATGATTGGGTCTTCGTGCTCGATGCTTACCACATAGTCATAGCCGTATGTGCGGAGTGCGCTCATCATGTCAGACCATTCCTGGACGCTATGGCCGCAGCCTACAGAACGGAAGCTCCATGCACGAGTCTGGATTTCTCCATATGGCTGCATGTCGGTCAAGCCGTACATGTTGACATTGTCCTGATCGATATAAGTGTCTTTTGCATGGAAGTGATGAATTGCTCCAGCTTTTCCAAGGATTTTGATCGCTGCCACTGGATCGATTCCCTGCCACCAGAGATGACTCGGATCCAGGTTTGCACCGATTGCAGGAGATGTCAGCTCACGGAGCTTCAATAGCGTATGAGGAGTGTGCACCAGGAATCCGCCATGAAGCTCAAGGCCGATTTTGATGTTGCGCTCTTCTGCGTACTTTCCAACCTCTTTCCAATAAGGAATCAGCTTTGTTTCCCACTGCCATTTCAATACATCACCGTACTCGTTCGGCCAAGGTGCTACCGGCCAGTTTGGCGCTTTTGCATTTTCGCTGTCCCCAGGAACTCCGGAGAAGCAGTTGACTACTTCCACACCTGTCAGTGCTGCAAGGTCAATCGTCTTCAATAGTGTTTCATGGGAATCCTTTGCAAAAGCCTCATCTGGGGAAATCGGATTGCCATGACAGCTGAACGCACTGATTTGAAGGCCACGGGAGTGGATTTCCTCCATGTATGCATTTCGTGCACCTTCATCTTCAAGAAGTGTGTCAAGTGGACAATGGTTGTTGCCAGGGTAGCAGCCCGTTCCGATCTCGACTGCATCAAGCCCTGCACCTTTCACATAGTCCAGCATTTCCGTAAATGATTTATTGGCAAAAAGTACTGTAAACACGCCTAGTTTCATTGCAGTTCACGCTCCCTTAGTTCAAGTCGTTTTTAATATTTACGATTTTTTTCGTTTCGTTTGATTCAAGTGCACCCAGGATAACCATTAAGGAATTCTTTCCTTCGTTTCCATCTACAAGCACTTCAGTGTCTTCTATGATGCTCGCCACAAAGTGGTCGATCACTTGAGATCCCGTTTGGCCGCCGCTCTCGTTGCTCTGAATTCTTCCTAGTTCATAGCGAACTGTTTCCCCTGTAGCATATTGGACAACCAAAGAATGAGTCGGATCGTCCTCTAGACGCAATACCGCTTTTTCCGAATAGATGATTGTGGAGTTGTCCTCTCTTTTATAGGACCAGCTTGCTGCAAGCGTTCCAACAATGCCGTTTTCCGTTTTCAGTACACATACAGCAGTGTCATCTACATCTGTGTTTTGTTTGGCAGACGTTTCGATGAATGCCCCCACTTCCACGATTTCTTCTCCAAGAAGGTAGCGCATCAGGTCGGATTTATGGACACCAAGGTCACCCATCGCACCAATGAACGCTTCCTCTTTACGGAAGAACCAGCTGTCCTTGCCGTCTACACTCCAGCCCTCAGGCCCAGGGTGTCCGAAAGCTGTACGGAAGCTGTAGATTTTTCCTACTTCGCCACTTTCAATAAGCTGTCTCGCTTTTTGATGGGAAGGAACAAAGCGCTGGTTGTGCGCAATCATCAGCTTTTTGCCGGATTCCTTAGCCGCTGCAATCATTTCATCCGCTTCTTCTTTTGATGTTGCCATCGGCTTTTCGCATAATACGTTTATTCCCGCTTTGGATGCGTAGATGGAAACAGGTGCATGCAGATAGTTAGGTGTGCAGACACTCACGATATCCAATTCCTCACGGTCGATCATTTCTTTGTAATCCGTATATACTTTTCCACCATACTGCTCGGAAGCATGTTCAGCGCGCTCCTGTACGATATCGCAAAGTGCTACAAGCTCGACATTCTGGTTTGCATGGTATTCAGGTAAATGGCGGTATTTCGCGATGCTTCCGCAGCCTACCACTCCAACTCTCAATTTTTTCATAAAAGAAACCTCCTAAGTGATATGCTCTATTTATTTGCTTTTGATTTCCTCTAATGGTTTTGCATTTCCGTAGTGCACAGGTCCGCATTCTGTCGGCTTTGCCCATTTTACGGCATTGCTGATCACTTTTTGCACTTTTTCGTGGTAGTACGTCGGGTAGGTTTCATGTCCAGGACGGAAGTAGAATACCTTTCCTTTTCCACGCTTGTATGTGCATCCGCTGCGGAACACTTCCCCGCCCTCGAACCAGCTGACGAATACTAGCTCGTCCGGATCTGGAATGTCAAAGTGCTCGCCATACATTTCTTCTCTTTCAATATCGATATACTCTCCGATGCCTTCAGCAATCGGATGACCCGGAGATACAACCCAGATTCTTTCCTTCTCGTCCGCTTCTCTCCATTTCAGGTCACACGTCGTACCCATCAAGGTTTTGAAGATTTTGGAGAAGTGTCCGGAATGCAGGACAATCAATCCCATGCCATCTAGTACTCTATTTTTCACACGAGTCACAATTTCATCACTCACATCGTCATGCGCCATATGTCCCCACCATACAAGAACATCGGTACTGTTCAGAACTTCCTCTGTCAGGCCATGCTCCGGCTCATCGAGGGTTGCAGTTCTTACTTCAAAGTTGTCCTCTTTCAGGAATGAGGCAATCGCTCCATGAATCCCCTCCGGATAAACCTCTCTAACCTTTTCATTCGTTTGTTCATGACGGTTTTCATTCCAAACTGTTACTTTTATCATGATAAAATTGCTCCTCTCTTATATAATCTGCTTCTGATTTTATTAAAATATCAAACTATGAATTGCGATATGAGAACGTTTCCATAAATAGCTCTACGAAACGTTTCAACAAGTACTTTTCTATTATAAATGGATATAAAAGCGTTTTCAATGTTAATGTCCGAACTGGATAGGATAATTCCGACTTTTTCTTTGAAATGCTGAAAAATTAACAAGGAAAAGATCTAAAACAAAAAAGCAACTGCCACAGGGGTCAGTTGCTTTCTTTTTAAAGCCTATCAACTATTACAGGATAGTTACCAGTGAGCAATTAAACAGTTCTTCTTCTCTTATTAAAGAAGAATAAAACCCCACCAGCCAGAACTAACATTAATCCTGTCAAAATGATCGTAAAAGTATTTGTTGCAGTAACCGGAAGTTTATTACCTGGTTTGTCTCCCGGTTTATTGCCTGGATTTTCTCCTGGTTTATTACCTGGATTCTCTCCCGGTTTATTGCCTGGATTTTCTCCTGGCTCTTCTCCTGGTTCTTCACCCGGTTCTTCTCCCGGTTCTTCTCCTGGTCCTTCACCCGGATTTAAACTTACATCTACAAATCTACCTTCGATTTCAGTTGGGATTCCTTCACTTCCAATATTCACTAAATGCTCACGGAAGTTTTCCCAATCTGATAAGCCTAAATCAGTTACCCGGCCTTCTGCATAAGCATTTGCAAAGACGTCATAACCGTCTCCGCCTTTTGCTGTGAATGCATTTGTAGCAATGGAGTAAGTTTCATCGTCTTTAATTTCCACCAAATGACCATTCTCATCCATATATTGAATGGACACTACACGCTCGCCTGCAGGCTTAGTAGAATCAAATTCTACTATCCCTCCGGATACGTGTAAGAAACCGCCATTTTCGCCTGGATATTGGCTGAAGCTGTGTTCGAATGCTTCTTTAAGTTCTGCACCAGTCAAATCCATCGTTGCCAAAGTATTGGCAAATGGTAGAACTGAGATGACTTCACCTACAGTGATTGGACCTTTATCAATCGCCGCACGGATTCCGCCACCGTTTTGCAGTGCCATGATGACATTCTTACCAGTAACGAAGTCTTTAGCCTTTGCAAGCATTCCGTCGGTAATCAGATTACCCAGGATTGTTTCGTTTTTACGTACACTTGGCTTAGTATTGTCGCCATTTGTTCTTGGGTTTTCTAATTCAATTGGAGTTGATACGCCAATTTCTTCATTTGCTTTCGCATCAACATGCGCTTTGAATGGTGCCAATACTTCTACTGCATCTGGATCAGCTTCTTTGCCGCTGACTTTGATTAAGTGTCCGTCATTTTCAATTACTACACCATTTTCATCGAATCTTACGTCCAGCACACCCAGATTGCTATTAGCGTTTCCAGTTTGTACGATGACAGTTGGCGTTGCATCTTTATCCACCATTACAGGTTTGGATAATGCAGTATGGCTATGTCCTCCGACGATGATGTCGATGCCTTCTACTTCTTCTGCAAGAACTAGGTCATTATCGATTGCTGCATTGTCGTCATATCCGATATGCGTTAATGCAATAATCTTGTTAACACCTTGTGCCTCTAAGGAAGCAACTGCATTTTCTGCTTCTTCTAAATAATTTTCAAAAGTTATGGAGCCTGGGCTTGAGATATCCGCTGTTTCTTCTGTTGTTAAACCGAAGATACCCACTTTCTCGCCGTTCACTTCTTTGATGATACCATTATAGATTTCACCATTTTCATATGCTTCTTCAATGGAGTCATTGAATAGGCCATCAAACTTCGCATTTTTTGAAAAATCAACGTTCGCACTTACAAATGGGAAGTTTGCTCCCTTAACAAAGTCAACCAATGCTTGATGGCCTTCTGCTGAAGAACCTAGGTCAAATTCATGGTTACCGAATGTCATGGCGTCATAGCCCAACAGTTTCATTAAAGCAAGTTCCGCTTGTCCTTTGAACTCATTGAAATATAGCGTTCCAGTGAATACATCTCCTGCGTCTAGTAGAAGTGCATCCGGATTTTCTTCTCTGATTTCTTTTACGGCTGTAACGGTTTTCGGCATATTTTCCAAAGCTGCATGTGTGTCATTTGTATGCATAACCGTTAGGTCGAATAGACCTTTTATATCTGTGATTCTGCCTTCAGTTTCAGTTGGGATTCCTTCGCTGCCAACACTTACTAAGTGGTCGCGGAAGTTTTCCCAATCAGATAAGCCTAGATCTGTTACACGGCCTTCTGCATAAACTTTTGCGAATACGTCATAGCCGTCTCCGCCTTTTGCTGTAAATGCATTCGTTGCAATCGTGTACGTTTCACTATTTTTCACTTTTACATATTTGCCATCTTCATTTAAAAACTTGATGGATTTTACGCGCTCGCCTGCAGGTTTTGTAGAATCAAACTCGATTTTACCTCCGGCTACGTGTAAGAATCCGCCATTTTCCCCTGGATATTGACCTAAACTGATTTCAAATGCTTCTTTAAGCTCCTCACCAGTCAACTCCATCGTTGCCAGTGTATTGGCAAATGGAAGAACGGTCATGACCTCTCCTACAGTGATCTCCCCTGCATTGATTGCCGCGCGGATTCCTCCACCGTTTTGCAATGCCATGATGATATCCTTGCCAGTGAAATCTTTCGCTTTCGCAAGCATTCCGTCAGTGATCAGGTTACCAAGGATTGTTTCATTTCTACGTACACTTGGTTTCGTATTGTCTCCGCCTGTACGTGGGTTTTCTAAAGCATTAGGTGTAGACACGCCGATTTCTGTTTGCGCTACCTCATCCACATGTGCTTTAAATGGAGCAAGCACTTCTACCGCTTCTGGATCCTCTTCAATTTTATCCGTGATTGCGATAATGTGACCATCATGTGTGGAAATAACACCATTTTTGTCAAAATTAACATTCAAAACACCAAGGTTATTGTTTGCATTACCAGTTTGAACGATTAGGGTTGGTGTTGCATCATTATCTACCACTACCGGCTCTTTCAATGCTGTATGACTATGTCCACCTACGATTACGTCAATGCCTTCTACTTCTTCAGCAAGAACTAGGTCATTGTCGACTGCTGCATTGTCGTCATATCCGATATGCGTTAAAGCGACAATTCGATTGACACCTTGTTCTTCTAAATATTCAACGGCTTTTTTTGCTTCTTCCAGATAGTTCTGGAATTCAATGGAGCCTGGGCTGGAGATATCCGCTGTTTCTTCTGTCGTTAAACCGAAGATACCAACTTTCTCACCATTTACTTCTTTAATGATACCGTCATAAATTTTTCCGTTTTCATATGCTGATTCAATGGAGTCATTGTATAAACCGTCGAATTTTGCATCTTTTGAGAAATCAACGTTTGCACTTATTAATGGGAAGTTTGCTCCCTTAACAAAGTCAACCAATGCTTGATGGCCTTCTGAGGAAGAACCTAAGTCAAATTCATGGTTACCAAAAGTCATTGCGTCAAAGTCCATCAGCTTCATCATGGCTAGATCAGCTTTACCTTGGAATTCATTGAAATACAATGTCCCGGTAAATGCATCACCTGCATGAAGAAGGAGTCCATTAGGCGTAACCTCTCTAAGTTCATTTAGCTTAGTGATAGTCCTTGGCATCAAATCCAATGCGGAATGCGTGTCATTCGTATGGAAGATTGTAAGGTCTGGTCCCGTTAAATCAAGTTGTACCAACACAGGGTCATGATCAGATGCCTGACCTTGTGCTTCCGTGAAATTCGCATTGATATGAATCATATCAACTGTTGTATTTGATACTAGATTATTAGAAACTAAGATATGGTCTAACACTTGGTTGTTTCCTTGGAAGAAGTAAGAGAAACGATCCTTGGCAGGAACGAGATCAACCATATTAGTTAGAACTCCGCCTTTTAATGTTTTAAGTACTGGAGTGAATTCAAAATCATTCATATCTCCTGCAACAACCACATTTAAAGCAGGGTTTTTAGCAAGTCCAGCAGCAACGAAACTGTTAATTTCTTGTGCTAATTGAAGTCGCTCAGCTTCTGAACCCAATTTAGGAGGTTGACTTGCTCCCCATAGAGATTCGTCTCCACCTTTAGAATTCAGATGAGTTCCGATAACTACGACACGCTCACCTTGGAATTCAAATTCAGCCGCAATCGGTTTACGTGTGTTTGTAAATGCTTCAGGGTTGATAACCCCTGGATTTAACGTTAAGTTGCCTTCTTCTGACCAAGCGTTTGCTTGAGTTGCTGTACCTTTAGTAGCATCAACTAAATCCACTCGTTCAGGGTTGTACAGGTATCCAACACGGATATTTCCGCCTGGTGCACCACCGTTTGTATTATTTTCAGGTGCAACATCAATCCAATCATACTCTGGACCACCAGCAGCTTTGATTGCGTCAATCAAGCGCTCATAGCTTTCCGATGCATCAGCACTACCAGAATCCGTCTGGCCGTCATTATCCTGAACCTCTACAAGCGTAATAATATCAGGAGATTTCATATTTTCCACAAAAGAGTTAGCGATTCTTGCCACTTTCTCATCTGGTGTATTAGCTTTGTTGTTAGAGAAGTTTTCAATATTGTAATTTGCTACAGTCAATTTGTCGTCTGCAGGTTCAATATGTGTAACTTCTGGTTTAATGGTGGATGGGATCACTTCAGGCAATGTGCTCTTGTCTGTTACCAGTTGGTAGCCTGCACTTGCATAAGAAAGGATACCAATGACATCTCCATCAAATTGATCGCCTGATTTAAAGTTGTTACCAACGTTATCAAGCATAATTTTTTCAGGGTTATAATCGTCTGCTGCGATATTTAATCCACCCATAACGTTCAACTCATTATTTGTTGTGCTTTCCACAATGATTGGAACATCGCTTGTATATGGCGGTCCTACTACAAGAGCATCCGGGAAGGAAAGGCGCATATATTCAACAGATTCCCAGAAATCAATGCCGTCTTCTTCAGGATCAAAAGATTCCATTTTGTCGTTATCAATGATTTTGTTTGGAGGGATGATATCTTCCCCAACAACAAGTGGCGCTGGAAGTTCGGCTGTACCTGTTTTTTCTACTGAAGTTCCAGTAATTTGTGTTCTGGAGAGGTTAGCGCCCCCACCATATTCTGTAACTGTTCCATCTACAGAAACTTTTTCACCAACAGAAACTCCATGAGTTCTTAGGAATACTTCAATTGCTTCAGATGTAGCGCTATCATCATCTGCATTCTCCACATCCTGCATGACAAAGCTGCTTGTACCAAAGACATGAGTTACCACACCTGTGATATCTGTCACAGAAGATCCATTATATTCGGAAACATGTCCTTTTCCTTGGATATCATGAATAAAAATGCCTTCTGTATCCAAAATTTTGTAGGTGAAGCTGAATACTTCGCTCTCAGTACCATCTGTAACTGCGATTGCTTTAATGGTCGTTTCTCCAGTTTCTAAAGCAATTGGTTCCGAATATTTTGTACTAGCTGAACTTGGAGCTGAGCCATCCGTAGTGTAGTAGATTTCAGCACCTTCAGTACCCGATTTCAATTCGATTTTTGTACCTGCTTCTACAACTCCTTGTGCCTGAGTTGCATATACGTCTGGTTTGTTAACTAAGTCATAGCTTTCTAAACCAGTAGTTTTTAAATGATAGCCGGTATCATTAATAGATCCAATTCCTGTTAGATGAACTTTATCGCCTTCTTTGTAGTGCTTAATCAGTTCATCATAATTGGACCCTGTACGATTATCGTGAATGACAGTTACTTTTTCTCCACTTTCAAAAACCGCTTGGAAAGAAGCCGTTCCATAAGTATCTTTTGTCATTTCAGAAATGGTAACGCTTTCAAATATTAATAATTCACCTTGTGTACTCTCATCAACTTTTGTCACAGCTTGTGTGGCAGGAAGTTCGTTTCCGGATGAGATGATTTCTAGATTTGTAATATCCACAATTTCTAATTCATTGTTATATGTTTTCAAAGTGCCGGTAATTTTAATTTCATCACCAGGCTTTACACTCTTCGGACTTCCATAAATGAACATTCCAGCAGTTTCATCTTGCATGTAGAATGAATCTCCGCCCCAAAGTCCTGTGTTCGTTGTCGCAATTCCTTCAATCGTTACTGTGTTGTTCTCGCCTAGTTTGCGAGCTTCTGCAACAGTGGTTGTTGGAACTGGTTCTGGATCGGTAGGCTCACCAGGATCGGCAGCTCCGAAAGTATGTTTTCCTAGGTCAGTGAAAACATTGTTCCCTTGGTTCGACCATTCTGTGTTTTTATCAAAAGCGTCGTTGATGACTGTATCGCCTGTTGTAACATCGCTGTCTCTAACAAGAGAAACATCAGCTAGTACATTTTCAACTGAACCGACTTGGCCAATTGAATCTACTACTTGTCCATCTTTTTTCAGGACAATCTGATCGTTTCCGTTAAAATTAATGACTTGCGTGCTACTGTCAATTTTGTCCGCGACAGCAACAATATCAGCATGCGCATCCGCACGAGAAATAACGTATGTATCTCCAGTTGCAAGCTTTCCATCTAGTGTTAAAACCTTATCTGTGGTTGTAGTACCTGTTGTTGCTGAATTACCGTTATTGTAATGTTCGAGAGTATAGCCTCTGAGGTCGACCTCTTCTCCTGTTCCATTAAAAAGCTCAATAACCTTATTAGAATTGGATCCCTCAATATATTCCGAAATAATGAGATCAGTAGCAACAACAGCTTCAGCTTTAACGTTAGTATTAGCCACTGGTGCAAATAAACTTGTGATCAAGAAAACCAATGTGACAATACTTATAACCCTCTTGTGTCGTCTTTTCATTTTCTTCCTCCCATTTTCTAAAATATTATTGACCCTTTTGTTGAATCATGGTGATTTAGCGTGTCTTACGTAGTAATAAGGGGAAATTTGCAACAATTGTTTCCCAGTCATTATTGTATAGCCCTATTATGAATCTAGTGTTGATTTAATGTGAAGATTAGTAGAATTACCACAAAACTAAAAAGTGGCAATTTTCAAAAAATAAAAACTAGACTCCTAGACAAATACAAGAAAAAACGGGTAAGACCGTATTTTTTTGACTTTTTCTAATCTTTTTAAACAAAAATCCCCTTTTACCATTATAGGTTTGAAATAATTATGTGTAAATACAAACTCTTCTTGAGTAAAATTCCTTTTCCTTCCAAAATAACTCAGGACCAGTTTTATGGGAATGATTTAGTATAAAAATTATTTTCAACGGTCATTAGGAGAAGGTGTCATTTTTATTCCTATTGTCAGGCTTTTATTAACAGTATGCATGTCTATTCCTATTATGGTACAGGTAGGAAATGAACAGGAATAAGAAAGACTGAACAAAAAAGAAGCCCTCTTCCTTCTCCATAAAGTATCGGAAGAAAGAATGGCTTCTACGTATGTTTGACAGAATTTCTTGCAATAAGTTCGGTCGACAGCTTGTAGGACTGTTCGACTTTTTCTTTGGATAAGGCCTGGAACACGACATGGACTGCCAATGCACCGACTTCGTATTTCGGCTGCCTGATGGTCGTTAAAGGAGGACTGACGTATTCGGAAAGCTGGATATCGTCATACCCGATGATGGAAATGTCGTTTGGTACGCTGATCTTGTTTTCTTTGAATGCCTGCAGGCCTCCGATCGCCATTTCATCGTTCGCATAGAAGAATGCTTGCGGCAGGTCACGTTGGGCAATCAGCATCTTGGTTGCACGGTAGCCGCCCTCACGTGTAAAGTCGCCGTACACTTTCCATTTGGATTGATAAGGGATTCCGTAATGCCTTAACGCATCCTGATAGCCTTCAAAGCGCATCGAATTATCATGGGAATCGATCGGTCCACTGACAAACGCTATCTCACGGTGTCCTTTTTCAATAAGGTGCTCGGTGGCCAAATAGCCTCCATGGATATTATCGACTTCCACCTGATAGACAAATGGATGATCTATTTTCCGGTCCAGAACGACGATTGGGAAGCCTTCTCTTGCAGAATCGAGAATGATGTCGTCGCTGATGTTATGGGCCAGGATAATGGCGCCGTCCACGCGCTTTTCCTTCAGAAATTTAACAGCTGTGGATTGCGCGCCTCCGACTGAGCTGCAGGCGATCAGATCATAGCCGTTCCTGATGGTGACCTCTTGAACACCTTTTATCAGTTCGGAATAGAAGGGTCCGGATAGATCCTTCAGAATCAGTGCAATGGTATTGGTCTTGGTCCGCTTTAAATCGGACGCAAATCCATTTTTCATGTAGTTCAGTTCACGTGCGGCCTCCTGCACCTTTTTCATGGTGGCAGGGCTTACCTTGTTTACATTATTCAGTGCATAAGAAGCTGTAGAGACCGCTACTCCAGCTAGCTTTGCAACATCTTTGATTGTTGCCATCTTCTTCACATCTCCAATATGTTTTCTCTGACCCCTATATATCAAGGTGGACTGGTAGTTTCAGGTTTTGAAACTACCGGGTCCAACTCTTTTGAAACGTTTCAATACCTTATTTATAGCATAATGTAAACACTTACAATAATCAATAGATATTGATTTTACTTATTAAAAAGGTCCTGTCTGTCCTGGGAGAATCCTACCGGGAATGCGGCAGGGCGTTGGCAGGCATGCTGGATTGCAATATGCTTTCCGTCCCGGGAGGATCCATGAATGGCATGCATCGTCTCTAGCGCCTGCAGTGCCAATTGTCCGCTTGCGCGATGTGGGCGTTCACTCCGGATGGCATGGGCCATATCCGCTGCACCGATTCCCCTGCTGTTTTCGCTGTAGCCGTATGCCAATGGAACCTCCGTAAAATGGTTTTCCCCCGCTCTTCTGATGGTGATCGTCCCACCGAAGTTATTCGGGTCCGGTACGCTTAACGTTCCCAGGGTTCCGTAGATTTCCATACAAGGCAGACTTGTTCCGCCCTTTACATCGAAGCTTGTGATAAGGGTTCCGACCGCTCCGCTTTCAAAGTCCAGAATACCTGTCACATGTGTCGGCGTCTCTACCGGAATTTTGCGCCCATAGTCCTCGGCTCTTGTGACGGTTCGTTCGGGGAATGAGATTTGAGCAGAACCTGTCACCCGTTTGATCGGTCCAAGCAGATGAATCATGGCCGTGATATAGTATGGGCCCATATCAAACATCGGGCCACCGCCTTTTTGGTAATAAAAATCAGGATTTGGATGCCAGCCTTCCGGACCTGCGCCAAGCATAAAACCTGTTGCTGCAACCGGTTGTCCGATCCAGCCATCATCAATCAGCTTGCGACATGTCTGCAGGGAACCTCCAAGAAATGTGTCAGGTGCGCATCCGACTCTCAGGCCTTTTTTCTCAGCCAATTCAAGTATCTCCTTGCCTTCTTCGACTTCGATTGTCAAAGGCTTTTCCACAAATACGTGCTTGCCTGCATTCAAAGCAGCCAAGGTTACCTGCGCATGAGCTTTTGGAATGGTCAGGTTGATGACCATTTCAATTTCAGGATCTGCGAGCATCTCCTCAACGGTATACACCTTTTCCACTTGATATTCTGCTGCTTTTTCCCGAGCCCTTTCGATATCAATATCGGCAACTGCCACAATATCTAAAATCGAGAATTTCTTTGGTGCCTCCAGATAGATGCCGCTTATTGTTCCTGTTCCGATAATTCCAACCTTCACTTTTTCCATACTCTAAAACTCCCATCTTAGATGAATAAAAGCGGCGACCATGAAACGATCGCCGCACTCATTTTTATACTATTAATTCAATTATTGCCCAATTGCTTCTTTTCCTTCTTGGTGCTTCTGATTTGCTAAATCATTGATTTGGGAAATGTAGTCTTCTATCTTTACTTGACCTTTAACAGCCGCTTCCAATAGCGTCGTGATGTTGGCATTCGGATTGTCTTCCACCGCTACCCCGGTTGGAGCTTCCCATCTGGACTGTACGTACCCTGGAACAAATTTGAATGGTTCAATTACTCCATTGTCGAGTTTTTCATAAGCAATACGCAATCCAGGAAGGTCTTGAATTTCAAAGTAGGCATCCAATACCTCTTCATCTGTTGTAACTGGCAGACCGTTTAAGCCCTTTTCTTCCTCTACTGCAACTTCAATTCGTTTCAAGTATCCTTCTTTTCCAAACGTCATCCATTTTGTGAAAAGATACGCTTCTTCTGCATGTTTTGTAGTCTTGGAGATTCCCATATAGTCATTGGCAACCACTGTTCTTCCGCCTGGAATCCCGATGAAATCATATTCAAAGTCCAGGTTTTCCTCAAAGGAGGAGAGTGCCCATGTTCCATCCCATACAAGTCCCATACCGCCGGCAGTCCAAACCTCACCAGGATTTTCCCCTGTAAAATTGCTTTTTTGTTCGTCCGACAAGGATTCATACGTATAGCCGTTTGTGACTAAGTTGTTGGCAAAATTCAACCCGTTGATAAACTCATTGCTATCCAAGTGATACCCTTCCTCCGTGTATGTATACCAGCCGAGAGTGTCACTTACCGCTGCGGGATACCAGTCAAGAATGGCGTTAGGGTTGTTTACTCCCACCTGTCCATTGCTGATATCCGTAATACTTCTTACCGCATCAGCAAACTCATCGATGCTATAGCCATTTTCCGGAACATCCAGGTTTTCCTGATTGAACAGGTCTTTATTGACATAGTATCCTAATAGCTGCTGACCAGCAGGTAATGCGTAAAGAACTTCATTGTAAGTGGCGGATTCCCGCACCACTTCCGGGATTTTTGCGAAGTCTTCATCGTCTGCAGCCATTTCAGTGAGATCCAATAGCCAATTGTTTGCAATACCAGGAGGAATCTGTGCAAGCGAGAAAACATCCGGCATTTTATTAGCACTAGCTGCAGCTGCCAAGCCGTCGTTCCATTGCTCACTCGCGATGACTGATTCATCGATCTCGATATTTATGTGAGGATATTTCGCTTCGAACTCTTCTATCATTATTCTATCCAGGTTTCGCTCTTCTTCGGTACCAAGGCCCCAGCTTGCAAAGGAAATGGTTACCTCTTTCTTATTTGATTCCTTTTCCGTTGATGTATCTTTACTGCAACCGATCAGAAGCATCATACTGGTGGAGATTGCCACCAAGGATTTTAACATTTTCATGAACTGCACCCCTTTGATTGATAGGTATAAAAGGGTGTTCAAAAAGCTATGGGAAAATGCTTGAGCTAATGGATGCGAAAACGTCGGGCTAATCTGCGATGTCAATATGTCCTATGAGGTATGGTCCTTTTGTTTTTACAAATTCGAAGAGCTTTCTGCACATTTTCTCTTTCTTTTCGAACACACACTTTTGGATCATAGACACTGGTAGATAACATACTAGAATTTTTTCTAACTTTAAAATCCCTCTTTTGCAGAACCCACAACGAAATCGAAACGTTTCTCTCTTTTGTAAAAAAATATATAATATTTACTGATTACCTTATTGATACGTTTCGATAAAACTATTATACTTCACGTTGTAATCGGTTACAATTCTTTTTATCTAAACTGTCAATATACATTGCTTGGCTCTAAAGCCTGTGTCTTGGACATGGAAATGACCTCTTCTGCCGTTACTTCTCTCTCCAAAGTATTTGAGAGATAGATTCCTTCGCTGATAAGCATGGTCTGAAGGGCAATTTCTGCTGTTGGCAACAGTTCCACCCTGCCTTGAAGTGCTGCAATCCAATGGTGCTGAGAGGAGTCGTAGGCATCCGTATTTTCCTCAAGCTGATGCCAGCGATAGTCCGCTGCCCCTAAATCAAAGGTTCCGTCCATATCCATCCCTTCAATTGATGTGTGGTAGCTGAAAGGGGTGCTGACTCCGTTGGTGTAGCCAGGGAACTGGATACCACCTTCATTACCTACAAGATAGCTGCCTTCGAAGCCATTTAGATGAATGGCCCAGGACTCGATGATGTCCAGCGTTACTCCACCCTCAAACCTGACAAAACCCACCCCTAATTCCTCTACTTCGAATCCGCTGATCTGTTTTCTCTTTTCATCCATATCCAGTTCGAGATACGTTTTCCCGGTAATGGTTTTCACTTTTGGTATGTTCATGATATAAAGAAGTTGTGAGATGCGGTAGACTCCCATGTCAAACAAAGCTCCCCCGGAAGCCATCTTCTTCTGAAGAAATTCCTTTGTTCCATATCCATCTACATATGGACGTCCTCTCCTTCTAAAACCGGTGGACCTGGCATGGTATAAGGTTCCTAGCTTCCCTCCATCTATCAGCTTTTTAGCAGCTTTTGTTTCTTTTAAGTAGAGGAAACTCAATTGTATGTGCAATTTCTTCCCGTATTCTTTTGCAGCATCCAGCATCCTCTTTCCATCTACATATGAACCTGCAATTGGTTTCTCGCAGTACACATGCTTCCCGGCCTCCAGTGCTTCTATGGTCACTGGAGCATGAAGATTGTTATGCAGGCAGACATCAATAGCGTCAATGTCCTCTCTTTTTAACATCTCACGGAAGTCTATATACGTATCAGGGATTTTATATTGCTCGGATACCTTTCTCAATTCATTTTCATTGATGTCACAGATTGCCACAACTTCCGCTCCGGTCACATTTGCGTATTTATCCAAATGATCTTTACCAATGATACCGACACCAATAACGCCGATTCGTATTTTTCCCATAGGATTATACACCAATCTTTCTTAATTGTTGATTTTTCATATTTTCCCAAGTGTTACGGGCTGTTGCAAGCTGCCATGCTACCTGGCTGTATTCATTTATTGATGAGTGATGCTCGATTCCAAGATGTCCCTGATATCCAACTGAGTCGAGAATCCTCAATTTCTCCTCACATTGTGGGATAACCCAGGCAGCCAGGTGGGTATGGAAAGCATATTGTGCACAAAGTCTATCCCCGTTTTCCTTGTCGACATCCCAATTGTCAAAATGCAACAGGATTCCAAAGGACGGATGGTCTACTGCTTCATATACTTTCTTAATGTTTTCCGGTACACGAGAAGCTCCCCAATGGTTTTCAGGACCAATCTTAAACCCGCAATCATGGGCAATTTTCGCATATTCCTTATATCGCATCACGGTATATTCAAACTGTTCCTCCGTCATTTCCAAATCCCTGCCACCCATGTCGATCCGGACTGTCTCTGCACCTAAGATCTCCGCCGCCTTCAAGTTTTTCAGTGCATTCTGATACCACTGTTCCTTTGCTTCCGGGTTCGGGTCCCAAACTTCCGCGCAATCGACACAGAGATTGGCAAGGTACATGTCTTTCTCATCCATGGCTTCTTTCACTTTTTTCAAGTAATCTACATCGAAACTATCAAGCATCATGTTCCAAATATCAGCTGAATTAAGGTGATAACGGTACTTGGCGCTTTCCAGGTAGCCGAAAACATCCATTTTCCCTTCGTTCATCATTCCGTGAAATGAATAAGATGCAATTGTATATTTCATTCTTTTTACCTCCATGTATTACACAATTTTTTATTCAAGGATAAAGAAACTACATTATGCAGGTCTTGTTTGTGAATGTACCTTTAATGAATGGGGGATTGTAGCTTTAGAAAAGACATTCACTTAAAGAGAGAAAACGGTTATAAGCACACGCTCCTTTCACGTTAATTTAGAATATTCTGAAAAACTATCTTTCCTAGAATTATACTGAAAAGAACAGCCGAGACAATTAACAAAAACATGCAGTTTGGATAATTCATCGATTTTTATTTTATAATTCGTTTAAAACGTAAAAAAGGATTAGTTATTTAAAGTGTTGATTTTTTTAGAATCTAGCTGTTGATTGGAGCAATAGGCGAAGACTCCTGCGGGAGGTAGCGGTAGGCTGGAGACCCCGCAGGGCGAAGCCTGAGGAGGCTCCAGCACCGCCCCTTGGGTCGCTGCGCCTAGTGCGGAAATCAACAGCGGTCTTTAATAGCGCCATAAAAAAAGACCCGAAAAGCATAATCTGCTTTTCGGGTCAGCCGTTACTTCTGTTTTAAACAAAAATCTCAATCACGTTTTTACCTTCAGTTAACACATTCTCAAGCACCGACTTACTGATCGTAAATCCACCTTCACGGTATCTATTCGATAACGCAGCCGCTTCGACCGACTGCCCGTTCACCGATACCTTTTTCTCATCCTGGTTCAGGCGGTAGACGAAGCTTACTTCGTGACTGTTCACCTTGAATTCAAAATTCAGTCCATCCAACTTTTCGGGAAGTATAGGATCGATGACAAGATTGCCTCCGTGCTGACGGATGCCCAGGCAGTTGGAGATCAGCTGGTTCATGTAGATTCCAGGGCCGGAAGAGTAGATTCTCCATCCGCCTTTCACCTTCACGGAACCGTCGCGTAACTTATCAAAACCTTCTTGTGCTTCATAGCGCGTATTGAATTGTCCGTCTGAGGAGCTGAAATATGCATTGCTTTGACGGCGCTCCGCATTTGGTACCGCGTTCTGGATGCCGATCGGGTTGATGACATTCAAGCCGTTCCATACCTCATCCGTTTTGCCGATCTTCGCCATTGCTTCCACGAAACGAATGTGGGCGTGTACATACTGCAATCCGATTTCTCGGCCGAAGTTTGCAGCCTGCTCGGCACGTTTGAAGTGGGTGCTCACTCCGCCTGCGTATTTGGCCGGGCGGTTCATCAGTCTTACTCCATCCGGGCAGAACAGTTTTTCCTTGATGACACTATAGTGGGCTTCAGCTTGCTCCGGTGTCAGCAGCTCACTGATCATGCTGCGGGTCATCGGCAATAGGCGGTAATGGATGCCTGTTTTCGTATCCTCTGGATGCACCATCAATTCAGGCTTTCCTGGCTCCTCCATGTAGACGAATCCTGGAATCACATCGTTGCCAAGCATATATTTATTGAAGTCCTTTTCGATTCCTTCCGCTAAGCGTTTCAATTCAGCCGCTTCTGTCTGATCCACCTCTTCCAATGCCTTGGATAATGTGTTCAGCACCTGATAGGTCAAGGAAACGGTCCAGCTGCTCACCATGTACTGCTTCAACTGTGCGTTCGCAGGCTGAAGCGTGTCATCCCAATCCCCATCTCCGTAGGAAGATAGATACGTATCATGCAGGAAGTTGTCCTTGATGAACTGGATTTCTTTCTTTGCATGCTCATATACCGTTGCAGTATTTTCGGTGAACTGATAGGCTTTACGGATTGTATAAGGAACCTGCTCCTGCAGAATACTGTAGTCCTTCGTGATGGTCAAATAGTCACTTAAGACTTTCAACGGCCAAACGATGATGTCGCCATGGCTTTCATCATGCTGGATACGGAAGTATTTATCGAACATGAACCACTGCGGCCAGTTTCCTGTATCCTCGTACTGGTGGGAATAGACCTTCTTGATGATTTCCTTTACGCTGTCGTATTTTTGTGTAGCCATGAAGTATTCGGTCGGCCCCTGGCATACGTCACGAGTTCCCCATGCTGCCCCGCCGTACTGCTCCAAGCCGTGAGGGACGGAGTAGTGGACTAGCATATTGTGGGTGTACCACCATGCCAATGCATTCACTTTTTCCAGCTCTTCTGTTGCTTCGCCATTCTTGGAAAGCTTAAAGCCATTCATGACATTTTCAAAGAATACACGGTAACGATCGATTTCCGCCGAAACGTCACGTTGAACAAATGGCAGCTCTTCTCCGTGAAGCAAACCTTGAACCGCCATGTGCCACTCGGAAGTTGCACCAAGCTCAAGCACCACTAGGGATGCGGAATTTGGCACAACATTTTGCGCAAGCTTGCTCTCGTTCTCCACCGTGAATTCTGCACCATCAACTGTCAGCTTGTAAGCGAGGTTCGGATACGTATGAATCGAATCAGATCCTTCTGCTGCATGGAAGGTTAGAGTCTTTCCATCAACATGCATGCCGAAATCTTTATCAAGCTCGTTATTGTTCATACTGATCTGGTTGGTTACAAGGTAGCGGTACGCTTCCCCTTTTTCGGAACGGACAGTCAGGTGAACTTCCGGTGAATCAACCACTGTATAGTTTGTGATGACAATCGTATCATCCGCTGTCTTATAGAACCAGCGTGCATAGTTGAAGCCGATCTCAAACACGGATGGCATGGTCAACAGCTTGTAGCTGCCTTCCACCTCTACATAGATGCGCTGACCGGAAGTTTTCATTACGTTCAGGGCGTTACGTGCATTGGTCATCATTTTGTTGAAGCTTGTGTTCCCAACCACCAGCTGGGAGTTGAAAATTCCGTACATGTACAATGTGGAAGTGATAACATTTTCCGTCATTTCGTCGTTGTTACCGGACATGATGATGTGGCCATGAGGACGTTCCACATGCTGTTCCTTCTCTTTCAGCACGACATGCTCATGCGTGTCGGTAAAGAAGGAAAGCAAGGTATCTCCTTCCCATTCCTCCTGATGGCGGACAGGATAATGCGCATCCACTTCTTCTTTTGTCCAAGCATCACCAGAAAGAGTTCCTCCGATAGATGGAAGGATGCTCACTTTTTCGAGGGACTTCAGTTCAGCCGCTCCCATTGGAAGAACCTCCTGCCATGCCTGCTCTACTTCGTCTTCAAACTCAAGTGCTGTTACCGCCTGCTCCTGGTTTTCCTTGAAGAGACCGTAGAAAACAAACTGCTTGCTGCCGTCCAGTGTCACCTTTTCCGATTGCAATCCCGTGTAGGCGAATTCATACTGATACACTTCATTCGGAAGAGAAGCTTGTGAAAGGATTTCCGGCTTGTTTGTCTCTTTAAAGGATAGGCCAAAGAATTGGAATCCGTCCGTTGAATAGCCCACCGCTTTTGTCAAAGAGCCCTGCTGCAGATAAGGGAACCCTCCCGGCTGCGGCTGGTTCTGGCGGGAGCAGACAACATAGCCTCTGCTCTCCTCTTCAAACACTTTGTGGTCGATGTATTGAGATAGATAGGATTCGTTGGACCGGATCAGGCCTTTGCTTCCGATCCCGACATCCTGTCCATAGACAATGTCAACCTTCTGGCCTTGGCCTTCTACCGTTACGTCCCAGAACCAGATGCCTTTGTCCGATAGGTGGAAGATGACCTGATAGGATACGTTTTCCACTGTGCCTTCCCAGACCATGCGGGATTCGGAATAGCTCACCTTGCTTGTAGATCTAACGCCTAAAAGAGGAAATGCTTTTATCCCATCTTCTTGATGCAAGCGTAAAAAAATGTTGTTAAGCGCTCCGTCTACCGGGTTGGACATCCATTGGTTGATCATGATTTCTTTATGGGTCGCCTCGAAGATATCTCCACTGTTTAAAAACGTAAAGCGATAGTTTCCTGCCTGAATATTAATCTTTGCGTCATTTCTAGTTTGAGTGTGCATGGAAAGTCCTCCTTTTAGTTCTTCTATATTTCTAATCTGAATGAACGAATTGTGAGCTCCGTGCTGTTTGGTCCGATCATGGCATGGAATTCCCCATTATCACTTGTAAACGCCAGGTTTGCATGGTAGTAGCGAAGGGCTTCTTCCGAAATCGTGAAGCTGACTTCCTTCGTTTCACCAGGCTCCAGCCATACTTTTTGATAGCCTTTCAGTTCCTTCAACGGACGAACGATTTCACCGGCAATATCCCGAACATAAAACTGAACGATTTCCTCTCCAGCCATTGGACCGGAATTGGTCACCTGAATGGACGCTGTAATCGGTTCGTTTGCCGTTACCGTTTCATTTGCAAGCCTCATCTCACCGTATGTGAAGCTTGTATAGCTTAAGCCGTAGCCAAATGGTAGAAGCGGTTCGTTCGGAATATCGAGATATTTGGACACATAGTGGTCTGGTGCATCCGGTCTGTTTGGTCTGCCTGTATTGAAGTGGTTGTAATAGACAGGAACCTGACCAACGGAATACGGGAAACTCATCGTCAGTTTACCTGAAGGGTTGGCATCGCCAAACAGCAGATCTGCAACGGCAGCGCCACCTTCTGTCCCCGGATACCATGCTTCAAGTAAGGCATCCACTCTATCAATCACACCGTGAAGATCCAGTGGTCTACCGTTGAAAAGCACGGTAACGATCGGTTTCTGCAATTCTTTCATACTTTCGATCAGTTCAAGCTGTGCCTGTGGTAAACGAATGTCAGCGCGGCACTTTGCCTCTCCGCTCATATCCGCTCTCTCCCCGACAGCCAGTACAATTACATCTGCGTCCCGTGCTGCTTTTACCGCCTCCTGGATCTGCTCTTCCGTAATCGTTTCTATGTCGGAGCCTTGTGCAATCGTTAAGTTGGAGGAATCCATTTTCGTTTTGAAAGCCTCCTGAAGCTGAACCGCATCTTCCTGTCTGCCATGCCACGACCATGCGCCCATGATATCTCCACTTGCAGCAAACGGTCCGATCAGTGCAATCTTTTGCTCTTTATTCAGAGGAAGGACATTTTCATTTTTTAATAGAACACAAGATTTTGTCGCCAGTTCCCTTGATACCTTGCGATGCTCTTCTGACAGGATGACTTCCGCCTCCAGCTCCTCCGATGCCCCGCGGTATGGGTTTTCAAAAAGTCCAAGCTTCTCTTTTAATGTCAGGATTCGAAGTACGGATTCGTTGATAGTTTCCTCTGATACATCCCCACTTTCCACAAGCTCCTTCAAATGCTTCGGATAGCAGGAGGTCATCATTTCGATGTCCACACCAGCCTCGATCGACTTTTGTGCACATTCCTTTTCGTCCGCTGCAACACCGTGGAAGATCTGCTCCTTCACTGCGCCCCAGTCGGAAATGATGACGCCATCAAAGCCCCATTCTTCGCGAAGAAGCTCTCTCATCAGCTTTTTGTTTCCTGTTGCCGGAATGCCATCCACCGTATTGAATGCCGTCATCACCATTTCACAGCCTTCATCCAAAGCCGCCTTGTATGCTGGCAGATAGGATTCACGAAGCTGTCTTTCTGACATGTTTACCGTGTTATAGTCACGTCCGCCTTCCGCTGCCCCATAAGCGGCGAAATGCTTCACGCAAGCCGCTACGCGATGAAGGTCGTTTGTCAGGTCCTGACCTTGGAATCCTCGAACGAACGCTCTAGCAAACTCGCTGTTCAAGTAAGGATCCTCACCAGTGGATTCCATCACACGTCCCCAGCGCGGGTCACGAACTAGGTCCACCATCGGAGCGAATGTCACATGAACACCGGATACAGCTGCTTCCTTTGCCGCTATTTCCGCGCTTTTTTCGGCCAGCTCCATATTCCAGGAACACCCGATTGCGAGTGGTACCGGGAAGATCGTCTTAAATCCGTGAACGATGTCAGCCATGATAAGCAAAGGGATACCTAATCGGTTTTCTGCCAAATGCTCTTTCTGGATGTTTTGAACCTCTTTTGCCCCTGATGCTCCCAAAACGGAGCCGGTATTTGTTACAACGTCCTCATTGATTCCCATATTGGCCATTGGACCAGTAATTTCGCCTTCTCCGGCAGCACCTTTGTAGAAAAAAGTAGCCAATTGCAAGAGTTGTGCTATTTTTTCATCCAGTGTCATTTGATCTAAAAGAGCTTTTACGTCTTTCCCCATTATGGTTCCCTCCTTGGCTTACATGTACTGAAACGTTTTTATGCATATAAACCTATATTTATTAAGATGTTTTGTGTAAAATTCTGTTATTTTGTCGAAACGTTTCTATAACAGGCTTTACGATGCCCAATTTTAATTGCGCCTTCCCTTTGTTAAGAAAATAATTTTATTAGTCTTTTAAACACCGCTGTTGATTTCCGCACTAGGCTGCGCTTTCCGCGGGCGGGTGCGGAGCCTCCTCGGCTTGCGCCTGCGGGGTCTCCCCTACTCCGCTTCTCCCGCAGGAGTCTTCGCCTATTGCTCCAATCAACAGCTAGCGACCTTGAAATCAATACAAATCTGTAACAATGATCTTCAAGTAAAAGGTTTACACTATGAAAAATGAAAATTCAATGAAGTCGTTATGCTTCAACTGTTGCCCCTGTTGATTGGAGTGCAAGGCATGAGACTCCTGCGGGAGATAGCGGTAGACTTGAGACCCCGCAGGCAAGCCGAGGAGGCTCAAGCACCGCCCCGCGATCGCTGCTGCCTGGAACGGAAATCAACAGGGAGTTCAAAGTTGGTATAAACATTTTATTCCCCAGCAATCCCCGAACGGTCCACACCTTCCACGAACCAGCGCTGTGTGACCAGATAGACAAGCAGCATCGGAAGGATCGTCATGACGGTTCCTGCCATTTTGATGCCCTCATTGATTTCAGAGGAATCCCCTTCCTGCGGGAACATCTGCTGATAGGTGGCCACGAACTTCTGGAGCTCGAGCGGCAAGGTCGTCAGGGCATTTCCGAAATAGATAGAAGCTAAATACGTTTCATTCCAATACCATACGAAGGAGAAAAGGAATGAAATGATGATTGCCGGTCCGGCCATTGGAAGCGCAATGGTGAAAAAGATGCGCAGAAAGCCTGCTCCATCAAGCTGGGCAGCTTCTTCCAAAGCCTTTGGCAGCATTTTAAAGAATTGATAGAATATCAGAATGAATATGGCGCTATTGATTCCTTGCCCAAGCAGCGCGGGGAACAGGAACGACTGGATGCTTCCCAATATCCCCAGCTCGTTAAAAAATACATAACGAGGGATGACGGTCACTTGAGGCGGAATGATGAATGTCGATAGAACCAGCACAAACATCGTACGCTTGAATGGAAAGTCAAAGCGGGCAAAGCCATAGCCGATCACGGCACATACCGCGGTCTGCACAATGGCCGGAATCGCTGTGACATACAAGGTTTCCAGCAAGGTCGGAATGAACTTCAGGACAGAATAGGCCGCTTCATAGTTATCAAGATACAATTGTGTCGGCAACCAATTCACCAAAGGATTCAGGATATCATCCAGGCTCTTCAAGCTATAGGATGTCATATACAAAAGCGGATACAGGTATACAAATCCAATCCCGACCAAAAGGCCATAGATGAAAAGCTTGTACAGAAAGCCGTCATTCCCTTTGACACCGAATGTCATTTTCTTCAGCTTCGTTGCATATGGATGGATGCT
This sequence comes from Sutcliffiella sp. NPDC057660, assembly GCF_042800035.1. Classification (NCBI taxonomy): domain Bacteria; kingdom Bacillati; phylum Bacillota; class Bacilli; order Caryophanales; family Bacillaceae; genus Sutcliffiella; species Sutcliffiella sp. NPDC057660. Next base: position 20,640 of record NZ_JBHVHV010000011.1, on the reverse strand, counting down.
TTTTTTCCGATTAGTTGATAGCCAGCTTGCCATGAATCTTCCCCTCCCCTATGCATATTTTTTCTTCCCTCTGAACGTTAGCAGACCTACTGAAATGGCAAGTGCTGCCGCAATGAGTAGGAAGTAAATCCAAGACAAGGCGGAGGCATAGCCGAAGCCAGTGTCAATCTGGAACATATTCGTCTGGATATGTTCGATAATCGGGTTTAACGAAAAGACGGAGAACATTACAATGGTATAGACGGTATTGACGACGATCATCGGGAAGATGCTTGGCAGGGTCACCTTCCAGAAGCACTCCCAGTTGGATGCGCCATCAATTTTTGCCGCTTCATATACCTGCTGGTCAATTTTTTGCAGGGCAGCCAGGAATATCAGGAACTGGACGCCTGAGAACCATAGAATGATGATCAAGTTGTCCATCAGATACAGTAGCACTGTACTGAAAAACCCTTCTGAGGAAAGCATCGATTCAAAAATAGCGTATTCCTTGATGGATGGGATGCTTGTCACTCCCTGTGCGATCAGTTCATTGATAACCGGGCCGCTTGCAATGATAACAGGCAGGAAAAAGATTGTTCTGAAAAAGTTTCTGAATTTGATCGGCTGGTTGAGCAGCAGTGCAATGATCAACGAGAATACGATGATGATTGGCACCGACAGTACCAGCTCCTGTAAAAAGGTCAGAAGCTTCTGGGTAAATAGGGCATCCACCGTGAAGGCATATTCAAAGTTGTCGAATTTCACAAACTTCGTCTGAATCCCCTGTGTCGTAATTTTTACTTGCTGAAAGCTTAGAAACAGCGAGTAGAAAAGGGGAACCGCTGTGAAAATCAGGAATCCTAAAATCCATGGTGAGATAAACATCAAGCCTGTTAGTGTATTCTTTGATTTCATGGACATCTGCTTCATGCTTATCTTCCCCCCTCTACTACTTCAAATGATGTTGCTTCCACTTCCACACCTTGTACGCTGAAAGGTGCTTCCGTGTAATTGACAATGATGGATACGCCGTTTTCATACACCACTTCGACCACTCCCTTTTGGTGGACAATGCGATCGGTGATGGTCATGTTTTCCACTTCTCCAAGGCTTTCCTTCACTGCCTTGTATTGATTAATGACTTGTTCCTTCCAGACATCAAACTCGGAAGTGTACAGTCCTCTTGATGGAGTTTTCAATAGCTCCTGGGAGGATTCCGTCGTCAGATAGAAAGAAGGGTATGCCCCGAATTCGATCATTCTCAGCACTTCCTCTGTCGGGTTATGCGAGAAATTAGAGAAGCTTGCATAGTATGGCTTGTACCCTTTAAGGACGATTTGCAGGAATGGTACCGTATCTGTCACAAACATATAGCTGGAAGAATACATCGGCATATCGAGGTATCGGTCCATATAGGCCCAGGCATAATCGTTCGGCTTATAGAAGGATAACCCTCCCATCTCTTCCTGATAAAGCTCGAAGGTTTCTTGATATGTTTGGATCATATCGGTTCTCGTGCTTGTCATCCCTTTGTTGAAATCTGAGAACAGGGTATAGCCGGTCGTATCGACTGCAAGGTTAGTTACACCATGCTCCTTGAAGTCTTTTTGATCTTTTTTGGCAATTTCCAATGTCTTTTCCGGGCTGAGATAGTAGCTCATTTTGCCATACTCTCTCTGTGTCATCGGCTGTGCATTTTTCTTTTTCGCGACATCCTTGCTTCCGGAGAAACCGGATGCGCCTTCATAGGCTTTTGTAAAATCTGTATAGAGATAGAAAGGAATGTCCTTGTCCTTCAGTTGCTTCATCGTTTCCTCATAGTCGGCATCGCTTCCAAGCTTGCCTTCGAGCGGGAACTTCTGCGGCAGGGTGCCTGTCAGACCGCCTTTAGTATAGCCGCGGTAGACGACGTGCATGTTGTCGACTTCATTTTTCTGCAGTTCTTCAACATAGCCTGGGATCTCGTCCACTCTTGTCATTGGCAGCACAGTGTCCCAAAGCAGGCCTTTTTTTGTTTCTCCACCAAGGAATTCAAGGCGGACATCAACGGCATCCTCTTCTTTTTCAAGGCCGCCCGTCTCCACCAGGCGTTCCTGGTAGCGTTTTGCCATTCCTACGTAGTCCGCTTCCTCATCCTCGAGAATCATGACTCGCTGCTTGATGTCAAAGGAGTTCTTCTCCTCCTGATAGACATTGAAGCCGCCCATGCTTTTACTTGTCGGCTGATAGTAGCTGAAGCGGTACTGGTACTGGGAGGTTACCCAGAAAAAGTCGGTGGAAGCGCCGGAAGGATAAGCGAGAATGCTTCCATAACTTTGCCCCTCTTCAATGGCGGTGATGAACCCATTTTGCTTCACTCCATGTACCGCCCCATATACAGGAACGGATATTTCCTGTGTCGGATAGGTGTAGTCATCCTGGGATTCGATATTACGGGTGAATCCTTCATCTGTTCCATAGATGTTGCCGACGAAAGGAGTGTCGGAACGGAACGGGCTTTTTTCGAATCTCATCAAAGCGCCGCTTCCATCAGGGATGAACAGATAGCCGCTGATATCTTCTTCATTGACTGCTCCAAGGAACGGGTATACTTTCATGGAAACAATCTTGTTGTACTTCCCATCCTTGATTCCTGCATCAGGGACTTCGATTAGGACATCGTCTTCCTCGAGACTCACCTTCAGCTGGACATCGATGCTCGAATTCTTGAATTCGATATCAGCAGTGAAGCCGTTTTCTTCCATCGTGATCTCTGAAGCCGATTCGGATGTCAGAATACTTTCCGTTTTCATGTTTCCTTTGCGGTCCAGGTAATCGATCGTGATGGCCGATTGGACCATTTCTGTCCATGTATTGTTCAGTCGATAGTTTTCAGGCTGATCCAATCCGGAGTTCCAGATATATCCCGTGCTCTTGTTCTGGATTTTAATTGCAAGGGATGCCCTGTTTACGTAAAGAGCCAGTTCTTCGTTTTCAGTGACCTTTTCAAATCCATCCAAGGTTCCTTCGGGAAGCGGCTTATTCTCTTTTTCCGTTTGCGTAAATTGGTTGGAATCAAATCGGAGTGTCTCTTCTCCAAGCTCGGATTCCACTTCAATCTCATCCAGTTCTTCCTTATCTTTCAGCGAATCCGCGATAACGTGGATGGGAAGCATGGCAATCAGCAAAAACAGGATTATCTTTTTATACACGGAGAATCACCTCCTGAATGATCGCTGTGACAAAGTCTACTACTTGATCCATTAATACGTAAATGATGAAGCACACGAGCACGATGATGATCATGCAGAATATCGTGATCAGGATGTTTCTTACTGTTTCAAAGAATTCATAGGCATGTATCTCTTTTACCATGATGAACAGGATAACCAGCGACCAGCCGATCATGACCTGCATCGAGAAGGTATAGAGGAATGCTTCATTCAGAGTCAAGGCATTGGATAATAGCGTGACCGGAATGATGAACACCAGATAGGGAGCCAAACTATAGATGGTTCCTATGTAGATGTCCCGGAATCTTCCTTCTCCGTCACTGATCGTACTTACCAGATAGTTGGAGACGATGAACAACAGGATCGGCAGGAAGAGTGTCACAAGCTCGAATGCAAAATTGATCTGGTCTGCGTTTGACCCTCTGAAAATAAAGCCGGTGAAATATTTCATGATGAGATATTCCAGAAATAGAACAAAGTAAAGAATAGTGGCAGAAAGCAGAGATACCTTTCTGACCCGCTTTACATAATAGAAGCTGTCTACAGGCTTCTTCAGGAATTTGCCAAGGAACAGAAGCTCGCTGATCAGGGTCTTGGCTTTGATCGCTTTCCATCTTTTCCGCGGCTTTGTGAGAATCCCCTTCTTTTTATCCACATACAGGACAGAAGCCCGTATCGCAAAGAGACCGAGGATCACTGCGAAGACCTTGCTCAAGTGCTCCTGCATCCAGATGTTCCGGATCTCCCAGAACGAGTCGGAATACCCATATTTGCTGTTGACAATTTTAAAGGATTCCATTGCATCGTCATACTGCTGCTGCTTGTAGTAAGCTTCTCCCATTGCATAATGGGCAAGACCGATGGAGGAGTTCAGGCGCAGAACCTCGCTCCAGTACTTTCCACTTTCTACATAGAGCCCTTCTGCATATAAGGAGATACCTCCATGCATCATTTCCGCGAATGCGGTCGGCTCGAGCATCTGAACTGTTCCTCTTTCACGATCTGTTACAAGAAGGCGGCCAAGATTATCCACGCTTATTCCTGTTGGATCCTTGAACAAGCCGAGACGGTTCGTCCCATCATCCTTGCCCCCGAAAATGAAGAGAAGATTCCCATAGCTGTCATATTCATAGATACGGCCATTGTTTTCAAGAACAAAGAAGTTTCCGAGTGGCCCGACAGTAATATCTCTCAGATTGGAAGTATCCGAGATGTCAGAATGGAGTATGTTGCCCCCGGCAATATTCAGCTTTCGGATTACTTCAAATTTTGTACCGGCTGTAACAGTGAATACCAGCCCTTTTTCATCAATGGCGATATTGGTTGGCGCCGGTGGAACCTTAAGGAACATTCTTGACTTTTGACCTTCTGTCGTAAGTGCATCCTGCACCACAGACATGAGGGACGATTGGGTGCGGTTTACTCCAAAGAATCCAAGGAATGTGCCGTCCTGCCCAATCTGGATGATACCGTTATTGGAACCTTCCCCGATAATGTAGAGGTTCCCCCGTTTGTCCACGGTTACTTTTTGAGGCTTATATGGTGATCTTGTTCCGAACAAGGGAGAGTCAGGCCTTCCATATTCCTGGATCATCTCGCCTTCCTGGGAGAAACGGAAAACCTTCTCATTTTTATAGTCCGCTACATAGATCTCCTGGTTGTGATCCACATACACCCCTGTCGGCTGGGCTAGCTGACCTTCCCCGACCTCTAAAAGCTTTTTGCCGTTCTCATCGAATTTTGTGACCTTTTTCGTTCCTGAATCCGCTACATACACATTGTTATTTTCATCAATGTAAACATCTTCTGGATTAACAATCTCACTGTTACTTCCAAAGAGACTGACAGGGATATAGGCTGTCTGTGTTTCTATGATATCCCCCTCGGATGAAACCGTCTCCGTTTTGTAAGGAACAGAAAGCGAAGCAGAGGATTGTGCTGGAAAGAGTATCAGTAGCCAAACACATAGTAAGCCGATGAAGATTTGCTTCATTTTCTTTCCTCCCCTTTACTTGATACCTGAATGCGCCATCGTGTTCATTACCTGGCTTTGTAGAATGATAAAGATGATCAGATTCGGAATAAACATGATCAATGATGCCGCCGCTGCCATACCTTGACCCGCTACCGTATTACCTGTAGTCGCAGAAGATAGGGTGGACATATAGAAGGCGAACGTTTTCAAGTTTTCATTGTTGACGAATAGCTCGGAAGTTTCCGTATTGTTCCATACCACCTGGAACGACAGGATGGCGATCGTTGCAATTGCCGGTTTTACGAGCGGAATGATGATCTTCCGGAAAATCTGGAAGTCTGTCGCACCATCCATCTGGGCAGCTTCTATCAGTTCGTTGGGTATCTGATCGATGAACTGCTTGACCAGGAATAGCCCGATCGGCATGGCAATCAAAGGAAAGATGTGTACCACGAAGGTATCAAGCAATCCGACCTTTTCAATCAGCAAATACCTTGGGATAACCACTGCTGCAGATACGAACATCAGCGCCAGTGTATTGATTTCGAAAATCGTCTTCTTCAATTTGAAGCGTTTTTTCGATAGTGCATATCCTGCCATCGTACTGATCAATACCGTCAGGAAAACCACGATCAGCGTAATGGCAATACTATTAAAAAGGTAACGAGACATCGGAACCCCGGATGCGCTCGTATTATTCATCAGATCGATAAAGTTTTGAAATGTTGGCTTTTCCACGAAAAATCGGGGCGGATAGGCAAAGAGCTCGTCTATCGGCTTGAATGCGTGAGAAAAGACAAACACTATGGGCATTGCCATAAAAACGGCAAGCGGAATGAGAAAAAGATAGAACTTCATCTGACTCCGGTGAAACCTGTCTGGATTAATTTTCGTTCCATGAAATGCCGACACATCGTTCACTCCTTACGTATAAAAGATTAATAGACGTAATTCTAATCCTTCTCCCCAAATAGTCGCCAGGCAACCTTCGAGAAAATATAGACAACCAACAGCAGAATAACGGAAATGGCAGCTGCGTAGCCCATCTCATATCGGATGAATCCATAGTCCTCCAAGTGGTTGACCATCAACTGACCCGCATATTGCGGTGTCGGGTTGGCGCCTGATAGCGCAACCCCGATAGCTCCGGCCTGGAAGGTACCTACAACAGCCATAACTGCTCCGAATAACATTTGCGGCTTCATCGATGGAATCGTGATATAGATGATCTCTTGGAATCTATTTTTTATTCCATCGATATAACCTGCTTCGTAGATTTCTTTATTGATATTCAGGACACCTGACAGCATCGCCAGGAATCCTACTCCCATGCTTCCCCAAAGTGTCACGACAATCATGATCGTCATTAGATGATCAGGCGATTGCAGCCATTGGATCGGTTCGAACAGTACCCCCATCGTAATAAGGAGACTGTTCAGGTAACCTGTCTGGTCCCCACTGAAAATGATGGTCCATACTACCGCCATCGCTATCCCTGCTGTCATGGAAGGGGAGTAGATGATAAGCGCCAGAATGGTTCTTGGTACTCTCGAGATCTGAGCCAGCATCCAGGCAAGCAGGAAGGAAAGGATATATCCTCCTGGTCCTACAATGACAGCAAAGGTAAGGGTGTTCGGCAATACCTTTTGCATGAACACCTGGTCCTGCGTCAGCACACTTACATAGTTTGCGAGTCCGATAAACGTCGGCATCTCAATTGCATTAAAATACGTAAAGGATAAAAAGATCGCAACCACGACCGGGATTATAATAAAGGTAAAGAAAAAGATAAGGTATGGTGCAAGAAAAATAGAAGTTCCTGCATGCTTTTGGACTTTATTCATCATTCTCTTCCACCCAGCTTTCCACTTGTTCAATCGTCGGTATATGGTAAGGCTTGATGATCTTGCCATCCTTCATATAACCGAACTCCTCCATTTTCCTGCGCATTTCGCGGTCGATTGTGACCACTGCATCATCCACCGCAGATCGTGTATTTTCCCCGTCAAATACTACACGGTTCCATACATTACTGATTTCACGCTCAATCATATACGTGTAAGGAGTTTTAGGTACCTCCATTAATTGCTCCCATTGTTCAAGGATTACTTCTTTATGCTCTTCCGGCCATGGAAGCTGTGCAAATGCTTCCAGATTGGAGGTATTCCACATATAAGAAGGTCCATACATGATTTGAAGCGTTGTTGCAAAATCGGTCTGGATCTCAGTTGAGGTCCACCACTTAAGCAATTCCCATGCCTGCTCTTTATTTTTACTTCCGTTAAATATCATACCGGCTTGTCCTGATCCGGTTGCCCATCTCGATACGGTGCCATCCTCCTGCATCACGCCAGGATGAGGGGCAATATCCCACCAGCCCGAGATCTCAGGTGCAGCTGCGGTCAGCTGGACATAAGTCTGGAAATTGGCAACCCCGATAGGCAAGGTCGAATATCGGAAATGATTATAGAAATTCGGCACTTGAAGCGGCGTACTATAAATGGTATTCAAGTCTGTCATGAACTGAATGCCTTTGATGGTCTCATCACTATCAATGGATGTTCCCATTCCGTTCTCCACGTACAGGTCACCTTGATTCTGATAGATGAAAGGTGCAGTGGCCTGGAACGGCTTGAATGCGACAGCACCTGCGATAGGCGTGTAATAGTTAAGTCCGAAGCGCTGCAGTTCAGGCAGAACCTCCACCACATCGTCCCATGTATCCGGTACCGGTACATCCAATGCATTCAAAATATCTTTTCGGTAGAATTGTACAAAGAAATCCTGTGTTTCTGGCAATGCATAAACCGAATCATCAATGATCATCGGAAGGAATGCACCCGGTGAGAAACGGCCGACCGTTTCACCGAAATCATCAAACTGTCGAAGATCATAGGCAGCTCCACGGATTGCCAATTCATATGGCAGCCACGTACTGATTCCAAGTGCAAGATCTGGTTGGCTGTTTGCCGCATTCGCCAGGATGAGCTTCTGCTCCGATGGCATGATCGAAAATCTCACTTTGATCCCTGTTTCAGGAGTGAATTGCTGATCGGCCATGTTCTGCATCAATTCCACATACTGTCTTGGTCGATTCACCCAGATATCCACAACATCGTCTTCCACGTCTTCAGTGGCAAGCGTATTCGATTGGAAGGAATGGAAGAACTTCAAGACAGATTCTTTCGTTTTTGCAAAAAAGCCCAATTCTGCTTTTGGCAACTTTTCGTCACCATGAATATATATTCGATCCATAAATAATGGCTGTTTTTTCAAGTCCAATATTGCATTTCCAAGAATCTGTGCAACAGAGCTGGAACCCTCAGATAGCTGCGTCAATCTCGAAGGTATTTCATCCGGTGACTCTGCTAGCGTTCGAAGTCTTTCGGATGCAATGTTCAAGGACACCACTTCCACTGCTTCCTGTCCTTCACTCAACTCAAGCAAATACTCACTTTCCTTGTCAAGTGCAGTTGCCCAGTTTAGCAGGCGGTCCTCGATATCCGGCAGGTACTCCGTGATTCTCCATCCACGTGAACGATCTTGGCTGTTACCTGTTAATTGTTTGATCGATAAGGAAAGCTCCTCGATACCCTGCATAACCTGATCGATTTCAAAGAGTGTTCGATTGACTGGCGAAGCATCCACTTTCAGGGTCAGGGTATTTGTCCCTTTTTTCAAATAAAACGAGTAGGCTTCTCCCTTGTCATCACTCAGCGTTTCGTTCTTCCAGTTCTTTTCCTGCTGGAAGCCGTAATGTTCCACTTCTTCAAATGGTATTTCTCCATTAATCATGACTGTACGGTAAACCGGAAAACTTGTTTGCTTCTCCTGCAATACCTTTAAACTTATGTTGTAGTACCCGTCTTCTTCTACTTCAATATTCCATGTTGCACTCTGCCCACTCTGCTCCCAGGACTCCCCGCCGATTACATTCAAAAGGCGGCTGTCTCTTTTGTAAGGAACAACCGAAGCATCCTGTCTATTGACAGGTCTGATGAATGAACTGTTTTTCTTCGTTGGATGCTCGGCTTCAATAGTCACCATTGCATCCTCTATGAGCTCACCCTTGTTTTGTTCTAAGTATTCTTTATAAGAAGGTATCGTTCCCACACTGTCCACATAGACGTTTCCAAGAAGCATTTCCCCTCTTAGGTTGGAAAGCTTGATCGTGTTCTTTCCTGCTTTCAAATGGAATTTCAATGGTCTTGAGTGCAGATAACTGGAATCCTCCGCTTTTACATAATGCCATTCCTCAATGGGCACCTGCTTTGGAATGATTTCATCTCCAAAACGGTCTTTCTCAAACTTCGTTGATGCACTTTTCCAATCTTTCGGGAAAAGAATTCGGCGACTTTCATAATAAGGATAGCTTCCATTCACTTCGATGGAACCTTCTATCGGTACAATCCCTTCTCCTAAAGGAAAATAATCAAAGCCAAGCTCATATAGACCCTCTTCTTCTACATCCACTTCAACGGTGATTGATTTTTGATCTTTCCAGGAGAAAACTTGATCCTCATACCCCTTACTTTCATTCAAAGGCAGTAAATCACTTTCAGGAACGGATAAAAAATCAGTGGGACTGATAGCACGCTCATACGGAGACGCGTTATCGATTCCCACTTCTTTCCACTGTTTCAGGATATAAAGATAGCTAGGTTCAATGACTTGTTCGGCCAATTGTTCAGGAGAATTCTTTTCATCGGCGAAAGCGATATGATTCGGAATCAATAAAAGCAGTAATAGCGGCCAGAACAACATCTTACGTTTCATATCATTTATCCCCCTCAACAGTTATAAGAAAAGCGCAAGCGGTCGGGAGCAAGACTCCACCCCCACCGGTTTTGCGCTTCACTATGAAAATTTTAATTATTGACCAATCGCTTCTTTACCTTCTTGCAGCTTTTGGTTAGCTAGTTCATTGATTTGAGAAATGTAATCCTCAATCTTGATTTCGCCTCTTACACTTGCATCAATGATACCTGCGATGTTTGCATTCGGGTTGTCACCAACCGCTACACCAGTTGGAGCTTCCCATCTGGATTGAACATAGCCAGGAACCGTTTTGAATGGCTCTATAACTGCATTGTCCAAGTTGTCATACGCTGTGCGCAGACCAGGTATATCCTGGATTTCAAAGAAAGCATCCAATACTTCCTCGTCGTTGATTACAGGAAGGTTGTTCACTGCTTTTTCGTTTTCAACTGCAACATCCAGGCGTTTCATGTATCCTTCTTTACCGAAGCCCATGAATTTAGCGAATTTGTAAGCCTCTTCTGCATGCTCAGTAGATTTAGAGATTCCCATGAAGTCGTTTACAACAACTGTTCTTCCACCAGGAATCCCGATGAAATCCCATTCAAATTCAAGGTTATCTGTAAAGTTCGTTACAGCCCAAGTTCCATCCCATACAGTTCCAAGACCGCCTTGTGCCCAAACTTCCCCACCATTTTCTCCACTGAAGTTCGCTTTTTGCTCGTCAGTAAGATTTTCATAAGAATAACCGTTTGTTACGAAATTGCTAGCCAAGTTGACACCACCGATAAATTCGTTGCTATCAAGGTTGTAGCCATCTTCGCTGTATGTGTACCAGCCAGCTGTCTCGCTAACAGCAGTAGGGTACCAGTCAACAATTGCAAATGGGTTGTTCATTCCAACTACACCATTGTTTACATTCGAGATGGAGCGAACTGCTTCTGTAAATTCGTCAACAGACAATCCATACTCAGGAACATCCAGGTTAGCCTGGTTATAAAGGTCTTTATTAACATAGTAGCCTAAGAAATGCTGTCCACTTGGAACCGCGAATACTTTACCACCATATGTTGCAGATTCTTTTACCGCATCTGCGATTTTCGCATAATCTTCATCTTCTTTTGTTAAATCTGTGATATCCAATAACCAGTCGTTAGCAAGTCCTGTAGGAACCTGTGCAAGATTGAAAACATCTGGCATCGATCCAGCACTTGCCGCTGCAGATAATGCGTCGTTCCAGTCACCAGTGATGCTCTCATCGATTTCGATTTTCACATTCGGGTTTGCTTCTTCATATTCTTTAATTAGAAGACGCTCGATGTTCATTTCCTCTTCCGTACCTAATGCCCAGCTAGCGAAAGTAAGTGTCACTTGCTCTTTATCTGAAGCTTTATCGTCTTTTTTCTCATCATTTGAAGCATCATTGCTGCAACCAACTACTAACATAAAAACAGTTAAAATTGCGATCCAAGGTTTTAACAATTTCATCTCATACACCCCTTATTTTTTTGTTTTATTAGATAAAAACTTTTTTCTAAGTTTAGATCTCAAATGCGTTAGCTTGTCCACTAGACTGATAGATTACAAGAAGCTGAGGTTAACTACATCAATTGAAGAAGAAACAACAACCCCTTTCCCAATTTCGAAACGTTTCAATTTCTTTTCAAAAAATAAAGTGAAGATTCACTTGGGTTCAAAAAGCTATTGACTGAATACTTACAATTAATTGATACGTTTCACTAAAATCATTATACTCCACCTTGAAACCGATTACAATTCCATTTTTGAAGAAAATTTTCGAAACGTATTTTAATAGTGGGAATTCTCAATCATCCTAGAGAGAGCAACCGTTTGCTCAATTCATTTTATGATTAAAATACAAAAAATAACGGAAGAAATGCTTATAGAATCGATTCGATTCTTGTAAGATTTTCTTCCGTTACTTTCTATATACATAATTACTTTATATTTACAGCATTACCAGTTTTTGAACTTTCGTAGATGGCTAGTATGATTTCCAGAGCATTTCTTCCGTCCTGGAGTGAAATTGCAGGGTCCTTGTCATTTTTTATGGCTTTGACCATGTCCTCTATGATTGGATAGTGACCTTCTTGCGATGTCGAAAACGTAGAATCTTCTTTATGTAATTCATTATCCTCGTGAAGGAAATGCCAGCTTTTTATCTCATCTATGTATTTTCCACCGACAACCGCCGTTCCTTTTGTGCCGAAAAGGCTTAATGATGCTTCCAGGTCGGTTGGATAAATCGCAGTCGAGCCCTCGATGATTCCAAGCGCACCACTCTCGAACTCGAGGATCGCCACACCGACATCCTCCATTTCCATCGTGTGGCGCCTTGTAGCAGTAAACCCGGAGACCTTTCGGACAGGACCCATCATCCATCTTAAAAGATCGATATTATGGATGGACTGATTCATCAGGGCACCACCATCCATGGCGGCAGTTCCACGCCATGGATCCTGATCATAATAGCTCTGGTCCCGGTACCAGCGGACTGCTGTCGTTGCATGCATCATGTTTCCGAAGCTTCCTTTTTCCAGCTTCTCCCTCATTTGAAGAATCGGTCTATTGTAGCGTTTTTGGAAAGCAACGGTGGCTTTGACCTTGAACTTTTTAGCCGCTGCGATTACCCGGTCCGCATCCTCAAGCGTCATCGCAAGCGGTTTTTCGATAATTACATGCTTGCCGGCTTCGATGGCTTTGATGGCCATGTCTGCATGCAGGCCGCTTGGTGTGCAGATGCAGACCACATCTATGGAGGAGTCCTGTAGCAAATCCTCGTATGCTGTATAGAATTTGTTGGTGGAATACTGTTTGACGAAGCCTGATGCCGTTTGCTGGTTCTTATCACAGACCGCAACTAATGTGGCTTCAGGATGCAGGGTGATGGCCTCTGCATAAATAGGAGCAATCGCCCCCGCTCCCACAATGGCAAAATTGATCATTATTTGTTCCTCCTTATTCTGATAGAGTCACAGACTTCCCGGTTCTGGCAGATTCATAGATGGCCAGGATTATTTCCAACGGTTTCAGTCCTTCTTCTCCATTAACAAGAGGCTCACGATCCCAGGTGACAGCCTGCATCATATCTTCTATCTGAATGCGGTGTGCACCACCGAAGATGGCTGTCGGATCACTCGCACCAGTTCCGCTGTCGGTTTGTCCGGTCTTGGCCAGATTTTCCACCTTGCCCCCACTGTACCACTCACCCTTGCTATCTTGCGTTTTCTGGAAATGGTGGGTCAATCGATCATTTTCAATAACAGCGGATCCCTTCGTTCCAAAAACTTCAAGGCGGCAGCTTAACCCAGGGAATGCACTGGTTGTACCAACGATTGTGCCAAGTGCTCCGTTCTTGAATGTCACCGTCGCGACCGCCACATCCTCGACCTCCATTCTCTCATGGGCAAGGGTGGCTGTTCTGGCAAACACACTTTCAACCGGTCCCATCAAATATTGAAGGAGATCAATCGTATGAATCGATTGGTTCATCAGCGCCCCTCCGCCATCAAGTGCCCAAGTACCGCGCCATTCGCCACTGTCATAATACTCCTGTGTGCGATACCAGTTCACTGCACATTCACCAAGGATCATGCTACCGAAATTGCCCTCATCCATTTCCTTTTTCACTTGGACGGTTGCCGTGTCGAAACGGTGTTGGGAGATGACAGACAGCTTGACCCCGGCATCTCTGCACGCCTTGATCATTGCTTTTGCTTTATCCATGCAGATGTCCATCGGTTTTTCCGTAATGATGTGTTTACCGGCTTTGGCTGCATGGATTCCCATATCGGCATGCATACCGCTCGGGGTAAGGATGTTGACGATATCGATATCGTCTCTTTGAAGCATCTCCTGGTAGTCGGTGTAGAAGTCTGTGTTGTATTTGGATGCTAAGGTTTTGGCACGATCCTCTTCAATGTCTGCAACTGCTACTAATCTGGCATTTGGTATAGCGTGGATCTGTTCAGCGTGTGTGGCGCTGATGGAGCCGCAGCCGATGAGGGCGAAGCGCAGTTCTTTGTTTTGGGTATATTGAGTATTGGACTGGGTCATTGGTTGGTCCTCCTTTGGGTTTGGTAGTATCTTTATGGCGGCGTAGGGCTATTTGTGTATTCCAGGTGAAAAACTGTATATTCTGAACAAAAAACACTGTTTAGAGCATGATTTTACTTCATTTCACTCTGTTGAGGGCGTTTTTTGCTTTTCACAACGGCAATTTTACTAGGTTGATTGGTGTTTTTCGACTCGATTCTAACAGATTTCTAGAACATTCTAACAATTAATGACGTGATTCTAACAACTTTTCCAATCATTCTAACAGAATTCCAAATCATTCTAACAATTCGAATTCGATGAACTTTTCACAGGCATCCCCACATCCACAAGCAGCTCCTTGAACCGCTCGACAGCCGTGACAAACAAATCAGGTCCACTGAATCCCGAAAATGTTCCTGCAGCCGCCAGATGAGGCTCAATGGAAGCGAATCCGGCATAATTCCGATCAAGTAACGCCTGATACAACGCCTTCATCTCGCCATCGCCATCACCTGCTGGCACCACATGACCATCAGCAAACCGTGCATCCTTTACATGCATATATTCCACATACTTTTCCAATAATGGGTAAGCCTCCGTATATGGCTTCACTCCGCATTGTACAAAGTTGGCCGGGTCGAAAGCTGCCCGAAGATTGGGAGATTCGCAGCTTTCAAGAATTTCTAGACAGCGCTCTGCATTGTCCCCATAAATGTCCTTTTCATTTTCATGCAGCAGTACTACTTCTTCCGCTTCTGCAACCCGGACAAGCTCGTTCATCCTTCTCAACACCTCGTCCCGGTAATCTCCAGGGTCCTCTCCCTCTGGAATAAAGAAGGAAAAGATTCGGATGTACCGGGATCCCAGTACATGAGCCGCATGCACAACCCGCTGGAAATCCTCCATATGTACGTCAAAATTCTCCAACACTCCTATTTTCCCGATTGGCGAACCAATGGAAGAGACAGAAAAGCCTCTGGCATCCAAAGTCCGCTTAATCGTCAACAGTTCCTCACCCGTCAGATGTGCAACATTCGTCCCCCACACACTCCGGAGCTCAAGATGCCGGATCCCCTGCGACTCCAGGACATCAAGCTGTACGTCGAGTTCAGGGGAGATTTCATCTGCAAAGCCGGTTAAAGTAATCATCCAATTCCTCCTCTAAATGACTTTATTCAACTGCTTGCGGCTTGCTGCATCAAGAGATTCGATATCCTCGATTTCACAGCGCTTGCCTTCCATGTCCGTTATGATCAGTCTATTCACCCCGATCATCTGGATATGCTCATGAATGTTTCTCATCAGAAGCTTGAGGTCGCCTCTGTCCGTTTTCACTTGGAAGGACCACAATCCCGGCTCCTCCTTGATGGAAATGATCTGCGTCACTGCGGGAATGACGTAGCGAAGTTTCAGCTCCGCCACCAGCTCCTCCCTGCTTTTATCGTCCAGTTCCTCGATATCACGGATTATTCCGATCTCCTTATCATCCTTGGTCCAGACAGACAAGTATTCGTAGGGTCTGGACATCGGATACGTACGCCTGACCGTTATCTCGGCAAACAGCTCCCGGGCGGTTTTCATCTGCAACATTCCGCCGGCACTTCTGGTAAAGGATGTAACACCAGGATTGATATAGGTTATTTCAAATAAATCACTCATCCAACCTCTACTCCTTTGATCTGCGACATTTCCTTTTGCGCTTCCACAAGCTTATAGTAGATTCCTTTTTCAGCGAGAAGCTCTTCATGTGTCCCAATTTCTGCAATCTGCCCTTTGTCAATCACGACGAGACGATTGGCATTTCGCAATGTGGAAAGGCGGTGTGCAATGGCGAAAGTGGTGCGACCCTGCACCAGTCTGCTGACCGCTTCCTGTATCTTGTGCTCGGTTTCCGTATCAACTGACGCTGTAGCCTCATCGAGAATCAGAATCCGTGGATCATGCAGAATGGCACGGGCGATGGCAATCCGCTGCTTCTGTCCGCCTGATAAGCGGTGGCCACGCTCGCCGACCTGCGTTTCATATCCATCAGCCATTTTCACGATAAACTCATGGGCATTCGCTATTTTCGCAGCCCGCATGATTTCGTCTGGCGTTGCACCCTGATTGGAATACGCAATATTGTCAGAGATTGATCCATCAAAAAGGAACGTCTCCTGCAATACCACCCCAATCTGTTTGTGCAGGTCTTCCTGCCTGATATCCTTCAGGTCTATTCCATCAATCGAAATGGTCCCTTCTGTCGGATCATAGAATCGGCTGATCAGGTTGATCAAGGTCGATTTCCCGGCTCCCGAATGACCGACCAATCCGATCATTTCCCCCGGCTGTACGATGAGATTCAAATCCTTTATCACGGGACTATGTTTCTCATAGCCGAACGTTACATTCGAGATTTCCACCTTTCCTTTCAAATCCTTTACCGAGACGGCTTTTTTGCTGTCTGGCACGTCTGATGGGGTATCCATGATTTCGAAAATCCGGTTTGCAGATGAAATCGCGCGGCTGACCCATGTGATCATCTGGTTGTACCATTGAAGCGGTCCAAAAAACATACCAAGATAAGCGATGAATGCCATTAAGGTCCCTAAACTGAGGTCGTTACTGACAACCGACATGCCTCCAAAGTACCAGACAAGCAGCATCCCTGTTCCAGTGATGAAAGAAAATATCGGGAATACGCCCTGCCACATTCCATCGGTTTTAATTGTCTGCGCCATCAATATTTCATTCCCCTTCATATAGCGGGAATGCTCCTGTTTTTCCTGTCCAAAAGCTTTTACTACCCGTATCCCTTGCAGGGTATCTCCCACTACCATGTTCAGACGGTTGATTGCCTGCCATTGCTTGTACCACATCTGATGGACTCTTGGCCAGATCATGACAGAGAAGAGTATGACAACCGGTGTTGGTAATAATGCGAACAGGGTCAGCTTCCAATCAAGGCTGAACATCATAATCAGAATTGCGACCAGCATCAGTGCCTGGCCTACTACCCAGAGGACACCGTCGGTTAAGAACTGACGGGTATCCTCCACATCCCTATTTACCCGGCCTATGAACTGCGACGTCTGCCTGCGATCGAAATAACTTAAGGAAAGCCGCATCAGTGATTGATAGACCTCTTTACGCAAATCCCCCATCACTTTGCTTCCGATCCAGACGCCGAGCATCCCTCTGACAATCTGCATCAGGGCAAGGACAATGCTCGTTACACCGAGAAGAGCCACCAATACAAGCAATCCTCCGCCGATGTCCTTTGGCTCCAGTACCTCATCCACAATTATTTTTGTAATGTATGGAGGTGCAAGTTCCAAAAGGGTTGCCAGAATCAGCATGACCATCGCAAAGACCATCTTGATGCGATAAGGCTTTGTGTACCCCAGCAGTCGACCGACCACTTTCTTTCTATCTACACATATCGAGCACGCATTGGTTCCTTCCTGAAGCGGGCGCTGGCAGGTCGGGCAATGGCGCGGCAGGTCATTTTTCGATAAAACAGGCAACGGCTTTCCGTTTATCAGGTTTTCAATCACCTTTACTGCAACCGTAAACTTGCTTGTCAACGGAGCGGAAAAACGAACAACAACTATACCACCATCTTCGCTATCCACTACCAGTGAGCCGCCACCTATATAGGAATCCAGTTTCGCACCCTTCAATTCTGATATTTCCAATGATTTAATAACGCTTCCATTCTCGTCATAGACAAAAATATGACTTTCTGTGATGGCGAGCCAACTGTCTACAAATCTTCCATTCTCGTCCATGTCCGCTTTGGAAAAATACAACATATCACCCGCCGGTTTGATCCTATCGGGAATCGCTTCTAATATTGGCATGTAAACCCTTCTCCACCTTTTTATTTAATTAATTCATTTAATTTATATAACATTATAGATTATCTTTACTAGTTTACAAGTTAAATTTTCCATTCTAAGTAAAAAGACAGGACCAAAATGACCTGCCTTCCCCATTATTTTTCAAGTAAAAATTTCAATGCCGGCTGTATCTGTTGATCCCAATAGCCCCATTCATGAGAACCTGCCCCGTCCTCAAACGTACTCTCAATGGACAATCTGTCAAGATGATCCCGGAACCTCAGATTAGCCTGGTAGTTATGATCCTCCGTTCCACAGCAATGGTACAATCTTGGCATCGGCCCTTCGCTCTTGGCCAAGTTTTCAGCTACATGAAAAAGGTCGTCATCACTCCCTTTTATCGGACGATCGCCAAAAATATGCTGGAAGTCACGCGGAAAAGCAGAAATCCGATCCACAATATCCAATGACCCCGAAAGGCTCGCCCCTGCTGCAAATTTATCTGGATTACGCATGACCGTTTTCAGCGCACCATACCCTCCCATGGATAGCCCTGCAACAAAATTATCCTCCCTTTTTTCGGAAAGATTAAAAAACGACCTTGCAGTCTGCGGCAGCTCCTCGCTCACATATGTATAATAATCGTAGCCATTTTCCATATCCGTATAAAAGCTTCTTCCAGCAGCAGGCATCACAACTGCAAGGCCAAGAGGTGCAACATATCTTTCTATGGAAGTAAACCGGGTCCAAATCGTGTGATCGTCCGACAAGCCATGCAGCAGATATAAGGTTGAATGCTTCTTTTGCTCCGCTTTGGATTCCACTCCGATATGGGAGGTTGTCTGCGGCAATATGACAGTCATCGAGGTGGAGCATTGAAGGGCCTCGGAAAAGAAATTGCATTGAATAAGTGCCATTGGAATCACATCCTTAAATAATTTTAGAGTTATTGAAACGTTTCGAATATTACCAGTATAAAGGAAGTATGTATTCGCTTTCAATATATTTATAAATACGAACAAACGTTCTTTACTTATTATAAGGTTTTATTTTATAATGAATGTGTTGGATTAAACTAATATATTAAGGAGTGTTCAAAATGAAGCAAGTAACACCTTACTTATCTTTTAATGGAAATGCAAAAGAGGCACTGGAGTTCTACAAAACGGTTTTCGAAGGCGAAATTGTGGGAATCCAAACATTTGGAGAAGCAGACTTCCCTACTCCCCCTGAAGCAGACAACCTTGTCATGCATGCCCGATTCGAAAAAGGCGACTTTGTATTGATGTTTTCCGATGCTTTCCCTGGACACTCCGTTGCAATGGGCGACCAAGTCTCCCTGACAATTGAGCCTGAAAATGAAGAGGAGATACAAACGCTGTACAACCGTTTATCCGATAACGGTACAGTCGTGATGGAGCTTCAAGACACATTCTGGGGCGCACGCTACGGAAAAGTAAAGGATCAATTTGGTATTACATGGGACTTGAATCTTCAAAAATAAAAGATAAAAGAAGCTTCCGATTATCGGTAAGCTTCTTTTTTGGTTAATGCTCGTATATCATTTTTCGGGTCATCCCACCATCTACGGTCAGATTCTCCCCAGTGACAAAATCATTCTCACCATCAGTCAGATATAGGCAAGCTCTTGCGATGTCAGAAGGCTTTCCGACACGGTTGGAGAGGTGCTGTTCATGATCTACATCACGTAACTTTTCGTAATCTCCTGTTTCTATCCAGCCTGGTGAAACGGCATTGACAGTGATGTTATCAGGACTGAATGAGGCAGCCATTGCATGGGTGATGGCCACAATTCCACCTTTAGATGCAGCATACGCCTCCGAGTTCGGCTCCGACATCGCCGCTCGCGTGGAGGCAATATTAACGATGGATCCACCTTTTTCGTTCTGCCTCATAACTTTGGCCGCTTCGCGGGAGGCGATGAATACACTGCGAAGATTGGTCTGGATGACGTTATCCCAATCCTCGATTGTCAGTTCATACGGGGATGTAAAGGTTGAAATGCCTGCATTGTTAATCAGGATGTCTATTCTCTGATACTGCTGCACTGTCTTGTTGATGAGGTGGACAATATCCCCTTCTTTGCGGACATCCGTCTGGATGAAGAGGGCTTCCGCGCCTTGTGATTTCAGTTCCTGTTCAAGCTCTACTCCTGCCTTTTCCTCCATATCTGCGAGTACAACTGTTGCACCTTTTTTTGCGTATTCCTTGGCGATTCCTTTTCCGATACCGTTTGCTGCACCGGTAATGATGACGACTTTGTTTTGGAAGTTCATGGTTTTTTTCCTCCTTTTTTACTCATGTTGAGAAAAGTATACAGGCTAGGAAGAGGGAATACAAAAGAAGCGTTCCACTAAACACATACTACCCCTTTATGCGGTTTAAAGAGCTTATAAAGGGTATAAATTTCCACCTTCCAATTCTCAATAAAGAACAAATTTAAAAAGAAGGGGTGTTACTTTTGGAAAAATGGGAAGCTGCCTATATTGCGGGTATTATCGATGAAGGAGGTAGTATTACATTAACCAGAATGCATGCTCATGAGAATCGTAGACCCTGCATTACAATTTCCTCCACAGATATAGAATTACTTGAATACATACAAAATCTTGCTGGAGGATCCATCAATAACAAAAAGAATTACAAACCGGAAATACACAAAAATTCTTTCACTTTGAATATCAAACAAAAAGATCAAGTCTTTCACTTATTATTGGTGTTAATGACGTTTTACAATGTCCAAAATTTGACGTGGCTATTAGTCCTGAAACTGACGGGTTCAGTGTCCATATTGAAGGGGAAGCAGACCTTT